>DASQVN010000604.1:0-2296 GCA_035640755.1 Rhodopila sp. | reverse complement strand
TCCTTCACCACCTCGCGGCAGGTGATGAAGTAGCCCCAGCGCAACCGGACTTCCCGGCCCGGCGACAGACGGAAGAACTTCTTCGGGGGATTCTCCATGAAGTCGTCCCGCTCGACATGGATCTCCCGCCCGAAGGTGATCTCCCGTGTTCCGAGCTCCGGACGGTCCGGATGATTCTGGCACACCAGCTTCTCGGTCTGCCCCTCCGGGTAGTTCTCGATGATCACTTTCAGCGGCCGCAGCACCGCCATCCGGCGCTCCGCCATCGGGTTCAGCGTGTCGCGGATCGCCGCGTCCAGCATCGCCACGTCCACCACGCTGTAGGCGCGCGCAACGCCCACGCGGCGGACAAACTCCCGCAGCGCCGCCGGCGGCACGCCGCGCCGGCGAAGCCCGGCCAGCGTCGGCATCCGCGGATCATCCCAGCCGCTGACATGCCCCTCCCGCACGAGCCGCGTCAGGTGGCGCTTCGACAGAACCGTATAGCTCACGTTCAGCCGCGCGAATTCATACTGGTACGGCCGGTGGGGCACCGGCAGGTTCTCGATCAGCCAATCATACAGCGGCCGGTGGTCCTCGAACTCCAGCGTGCAGACGCTGTGGGTCACGCCCTCGATCGCATCCGACTGGCCGTGCGCGAAGTCATAGGTCGGATAGATGTGCCACGTGTCCCCGGTGCGCGGATGCGTGGCATGCAGGATGCGGTACAGCACCGGGTCGCGCAGGTTCATATTGCCCGAGGCCATGTCGATCTTGGCGCGCAGCACATAGGCGCCGTTGGGAAACTCCCCCGCGCGCATCCGCCGGAACAGGCCCAGGTTCTCCTCCACCGGCCGGTAGCGCGACGGGCTGTTCTGCCCCGGCTCGGTCAGCGTGCCGCGCTGCGCGCGCATCTGCTCGGCCGGCGTGTCGTCCACATACGCCTTCCTCTCCCGGATCAGATGCTCCGCCCATTCATAGAGCTGCTCGAAATAGTCCGACGCATGATACAGATGCTCGCCCCAGTCGAAGCCGAGCCAGCGCACGTCGCGCTCGATGGCGTCGATGTAGGCCTGCTCTTCCTTGATCGGGTTGGTGTCGTCGAACCGCAGGTGACACCGCCCGCCGAATTCCTTGGCGATGCCGAAGTTCAGGCAGATCGACTTCGCATGGCCCAGGTGCAGATACCCGTTCGGCTCCGGCGGAAACCGCGTAACGACCGTTTGGATGCGTCCCGCCTCAAGGTCGGCCTGCACGATATCGCGGATGAAGTCGCGTCCCGCTTCCTCGGTCATGGCTGCCTCTGTCTTCGCCGGGTTCCTATCCACTGGGTCCGTCTCCGTCTGCCGCGGTGGCGGAGCACTACACCGCCACACGCGATTTGGCGACGGCCTGCGTGGATTGCGAGACGGCGCCAGGTGCCGTTCGGGCTGGCCCGGCCCAATCCTGCCCGCGGCGCACCCGTTCCCGATGCGCGGTATACAGCCCGCTTGCGATGATGATCGCCGCCCCCAGGGCGGTCCACTCATCCGGCAGGCTATGGAACACCAGGTATCCGCCCAGCGTGGACCAGAGAAGCTGCGCATAGAAGATCGGCGCCAGCACCGACGCCGCCGCCGCCCGGTGCGCCAGGATCACCAGCCACTGCCCGCCGGTGGCCACCACACCCATCGCCAGCGACAGCCCAAGCTGCCATCCACTCGGCCAGACCGCCTGGAACGGCAGAGCGACGCTCAGCACCGCCGCGCCGGTCGCCGCCGACCATAGCACGGTCGTGCGCGGCGGATCGTCGGCCGCCAGCTTGCGCGTCAGGATCAGCGCCAGCGCCCAGCACGCCGAGGATCCCACGCCGAACAGCGCCGCCGGCTGGAATCCCCCAAACCCCGGACGCACCACGATCAGCATCCCGGCGATACCCGCCGCCACCGCGCCCCGGCGCCGCAGCCCGACAACCTCGCGCAGCAGCGGAATCGACAGGATCGTGACCAGCAGCGGCGAGAGAAAGCTGATCGTCGTCGCCTGCGCCATGGTCATCCGGCTGACGCCCAGCACAAACAGCACCGAGGACCCGGCCGTGCACAGCCCGCGCAGCGTCTGCCACACCGGATGCCGCGACAGCTGCGCCGGCCGCGGCGCCGGCCTCGGCAGGCACAGCGCAAAACCCACGTTCAGCATGTAGCGGATCCAGATGAACTCGATGATCGGCAGGCTGCCGCTCAAGTACTTGGAAATCGTATCGGAGCTGGCGAACAGCAACGTCGCGCAGACGACGTAGATGATGCCACGGAACGGATCGTCGGAGGAACGCATGCCCGCT
>DASQVN010000603.1:0-15707 GCA_035640755.1 Rhodopila sp. | reverse complement strand
TGGATGCCCGCCTTCGCGGGCATGACGGCAACAGATAGTAAAAGGAGAGGACATATGGACAAGGCGCTCACGGGCGTTCGGATTCTCGATTTCACCCACGTACAGTCGGGACCGACCTGCACGCAATTGCTGGCCTGGTTCGGCGCCGACGTGATCAAGGTCGAGCGCCCCGGCGTCGGCGACATCACGCGCGGGCAGTTGCAGGACATCCCGAACGTGGACAGCCTGTATTTCACCATGCTCAACCACAACAAACGCTCGATCACGCTCGACACCAAGAACCCGAAGGGCAAGGAAGTCCTCACCGCGCTGATCAAGAACTGCGACGTGCTGGTGGAGAACTTCGGGCCCGGCGTGCTCGACCGCATGGGCTTCCCCTGGGAGAAGATCCAGCAGATCAATCCCAAGATGATCGTGGCCTCGATCAAGGGTTTTGGCCCGGGACCGTACGAAGACTGCAAGGTCTATGAGAACGTCGCGCAGTGCACCGGCGGCGCGGCTTCCACCACCGGCTTCCGCGACGGCCTGCCGCTCGTCACCGGCGCGCAGATCGGCGACAGCGGCACCGGCTTGCATCTGGCGCTCGGCATCGTCACCGCGCTCTATCATCGCACCAAGACCGGCAAGGGCCAGAAGGTCACCGCCGCGATGCAGGACGGCGTGCTCAACCTCTGCCGCGTCAAGCTGCGCGACCAGCAGCGCCTCGCCCATGGGCCGCTCAAGGAGTACAGCCAGTTCGGCGAAGGCGTGCCGTTCGGCGATGCCGTGCCGCGTGCCGGCAACGACTCCGGCGGCGGCCAGCCCGGCCGCATCCTCAAGTGCAAGGGCTGGGAGACCGATCCGAACGCCTACATCTACTTCATCACGCAGGCTCCTGTTTGGAAGAGCATTTGCCGGATCATCGGCAAGGAGGAATGGATCACTGATCCCGACTACGCGGAGCCCGCGGCTCGACTGCCGCGTCTGACGCACATCTTTGCCACGATCGAGGAGTGGACCAAGACAAAGACGAAGTTCGAGGCGATGGACATCCTCAACAAATATGACATTCCGTGCGGCCCGATCCTGTCGATGAAGGAGATCGCCGAAGATCAGTCCCTGCGTGCAACCGGCACGATCGTCGAGTTGGATCATCCGACGCGCGGCCGATACCTGACCGTAGGTAATCCCGTGAAGCTTTCGGACAGTCCGACGGAAGTAAGCCCTTCGCCGCTTCTCGGCGAACACACCGAGAGCGTGCTTCGGGAAGTGCTGCAGTTCGATGAGGAGCGGATCGCCGAGATCCGGGCCTCTGGAGCATTGGGTGACATGCGGGGTTTGCTGGCTGCCGAGTAATTCAGCCCGGGGACGAGCCTCGAAGCCGAGCCTTCGAGGCTGGTTCAGGACTATGAGGAAACAAGCAATATGAACATCCACGAATTTCAGGCCAAGGAGCTGCTGCGCGGCTACGGCGTAGCTGTGCTGGACGGGCACATCGCCTCCACCCCGGGAGAAGCCGAGGAGGCGGCGCGTAAGCTTCCCGGTCCCATCTATGTCGTGAAGAGCCAGATCCATGCCGGTGGACGCGGCGCTGGCCGTTTTGCCTGCGATCCCAACGGCAAGGGCGGCGTGCGGCTGGCAAGATCCCCCGAGGAGGCGCGCGGCGCGGCCGAGGGGATGCTCGGACACGTGCTGGTGACCAAGCAGACGGGCGTTGCCGGACGCAAGGTGAATCGGGTGTACGTTGAGGCGGGCTGCGACATCGCGCGTGAGCTATACCTCTCGTTGCTCGTCGATCGTGCCACATCGCGCGTCACGATCGTGGCTTCGACCGAAGGCGGAATGGAGATCGAGGAAGTCGCAGCCAGGACTCCGGAGAAGATCCTCCGGGTGGCCATTGATCCGGCCGGCGGCTGGTCACCCTTTCTTGCGCGCAAGCTGGCCTTCCCCCTCGGCCTGAGCGGCAAGCAGGTCGGCGCCTTTGTCAAATTCGTAGATGCAATGTATCGCGCTTTTCTGGCTCTGGACTGCTCCATCGTCGAAGTCAATCCGCTGGTGGTGACCGGTAGCGGCGAAATAATCGCGCTCGATGCCAAGGTCAGCTTCGACGACAGCGCCCTGTTCCGCCATCCGGAATTGAAAGCGCTGCGTGACGAGGACGAGGAAGACCCAAAGGAGCTCGAGGCGAGCAGATACGACCTGAACTACGTCTCGCTCGATGGCACGATCGGCTGCATGGTCAACGGCGCGGGCCTGGCCATGGCCACGATGGACATCATCAAACTGTATGGCGAAGCGCCGGCAAATTTCCTCGACGTCGGCGGCGGGGCGACCGCAGAACGGGTCACGGCAGCGTTCAAGATCATTCTATCGGACCCCAACGTGAAGGGCATTCTCGTCAATATCTTCGGCGGCATCATGCGCTGCGACATCATCGCCGAGGGCGTCGTCGCCGCGGCCCGCGAAGTGTCGCTCAGTGTGCCGCTGGTGGTGCGGCTGGAAGGGACGAATGTGCAACTCGGCAAGGAGATCATGGCGAAATCCGGGCTGCCAATCGTCGCCGCCGACAATCTCGCTGATGCAGCCGAGAAGGTCGTGAAGGCCGTGCGGGAGGTTCTGTAGTCATGGCAATCCTGGTCGATCACAATACGAAGGTCATCACGCAGGGCTTCACCGGCGCACAGGGCACGTTTCATTCGGAACAGGCGATTGCGTACGGAACCATGGTCGTGGGCGGTGTCACACCGGGGAAAGGCGGCACCAGGCACCTCAATCTGCCAGTGTTCGACACCGTGGCGGACGCGGTGCGTGAAACGGGGGCGAACGCCACGGCCATCTATGTGCCGCCGCCGTTCGCAGCCGATGCCATCCTGGAGGCGGTGGATGCCGGCGTGCCGCTGATCGTCTGCATCACCGAGGGTATCCCGGTGCCGGACATGGTGCGGGTGAAACGAGTGCTGGAGGGCTCGAGGTCGCGGCTGATTGGGCCGAACTGCCCCGGCGTGATCACCCCCAGCGCCTGCAAGATCGGCATCATGCCGGGCCACATCCACCGGCGCGGCTCGGTTGGCATCGTCAGCCGCTCGGGCACGCTGACCTATGAAGCGGTGGCGCAGACCTCGGCGGAGGGACTGGGGCAGAGCACGTGCGTGGGCATCGGCGGCGACCCGGTGAAGGGTACGGACTTCATCGAGGTGCTGGAAATGTTTCTCGCCGACCCTGAGACGAAGCAGATCGTCATGATCGGTGAGATCGGCGGCCAAAGCGAGATCGATGCGGCCGAGTTTCTCGCCCGCTCGAAGGTGAAGAAGCCGACTGTAGGTTTCATCGCTGGCGCCACCGCCCCGCCCGGGCGGCGAATGGGCCATGCTGGTGCGGTGATCTCCGGTGGACGGGACACGGCGGCAGCCAAGGTCGAGGCGCTACGCGCGGCCGGCATCCACGTGGCCAACAGCCCCGCCGCTTTGGGCAGCACGCTGGTTGAGGCGTTGTGCGCCGGGGCGGCAGCACACTTCAATATCTGAACAGACACGAGAACCAGCGATGCCAGGCTAAGGGCCAATCGGCAGGCTGTATAACGGGGAAGGCAACAGAAAATGTCCGTCAGCGCAACGGCAGGAGAGTCACGTCCAGTCAATCGGTGGTGGCAACTCACGTTCGGCGTTATCTGCATGATGCTGATAGCGAACTTGCAATATAGCTGGACTTTGTTCGTCAACCCACTGGCCCAGGCGAATGATTGGGATATCCCGGAAATCCAGCTTGCGTTCTCTATCTTTATCGCCCTGGAGACATGGCTGACGCCCGGGGCGGGCTGGCTCGTGGACTATCTCGGTCACCAGCGCGGACCGAAGGTCACGGTGGCGATCGGAGGCGTCCTGGTGGCCAGCGCCTGGGTCATCAATGCCTATGCGAATGAACTGTGGCTGCTCTACCTCGGCGCTGCGTTGTCCGGCATCGGCGCTGGCGGAGTCTACGCAACGTGCGTGGGCGGCGCGGTCAAATGGTTCCCTGATCGACGCGGCCTGGCCGTCGGCGTCACAGCGGCGGGTTTCGGCGCGGGCGCGGCAGTCACGGTCATTCCGATCAAAATGATGATTGACTCGAGTGGCTACTCCGCCACATTCTTCTGGATTGGCTTGTTGCAAGGCGGACTGCTGATGCTGGTAGCAGGCCTGCTGCGTGCACCCGGCCGCGGTGAGGCGCCGGCAGTAGTCTCGAAGAAGGTACCGCAATCCATTCGTAGCTTCACGCCGCGCGAGATGATCGCCTCACCCATCTTCTGGCTGCTCTATGTCATGTTTATCGCCGTCTCGGCGAGCGGCCTGATGGCGACCGCACAACTGGCGTTGATCGCAGCCGACTACAATCTTTCAAAGACGGTGCTTGTGTTCGGTGCCTCCACGCTCGGCATCGCGCTTGTGGTCGATAACATCATGAACGGAACAGCGCGGCCGTTTTTCGGTTGGCTGTCGGACCAGATCGGCCGCGAGCCGACGATGGTGATCGCGTTCAGTCTCGGCGGGTTAAGCTATCTCATGATGGGCATGTTTGGCACCTCACCTTGGTTGTTCGTGCTGTTTGCCGGTCTGATTTTCTTTACCTGGGGCGAGATTTTCAGTCTGTTCCCCTCCATCTGTGCCGATATATTTGGGCCGGAATATGCGACAGTGAATACGAGCCTTCTCTACACGGCGAAGGGTGCGTCGGCGCTGCTCGTTCCGTTTGCAAACGTCGTCAAAGACTTCTCGGACAGCTGGTTTACGGTTTTTGTTGTGGCTTCCGCAATGAATTTTCTGGTGGTTTTCCTCGCCTTCTTCGTGCTGCGTCCCTTGCGCACGACGAGATACGCATCCCGGCCCGTTCCGGCAGCTCCGGCGTAGCTCTTACAAGGCCAAAACATTCGGGCGCGGTGCGATGATGAACACCTGGCAGGACATCAAGAATGCAGACGTGGTTCTGGTGAATGCAGCCGGAGTTCACCCATGCGGCTTCAAATCGGTGATCGAGGCGAAGTTCGAAACCAGAGCCAAACTGGCCGTTGTCGGCCCGCGCTTCGCCCAAACGGCCGCGGCTGCCGATTTCGACGTGCCGATCCGTCCAGGGACGGACATCGCTTTTCTGAATGGTATCATTCGTTATCTGCTGGAGACGGACGCAATCCAGCACGAATATGTCCACGCCTATACCAACGCCAGTCTGATCGTGAAGGAAGGCCTGGCGTTCGAGAGCGGCTTATTCATCGGCTATAGCGAGAAGACACACAGCGACAACAAGCCGAGCTGGGAGTACGAACTGGACCGGCAGGGCTTCGCCAAGATCGATGACACGTGGCAGCACCCGCGCTGTGTCATCAATCTGATGCGCGAGCATGTCGCCTGCTACACGCCGGAGGTGGTCTCGCGGATCTGCGGCACACCGCCGGAGGAGTACCAGGAGGTCTGCCAGCTCATCGCTTCGACCTCGGCACCGGACAAGGCGATGACATCCCTGTTCGCGCTCGGATGGACGCACGACTCGGTTGGCGCTCAGAAGGTCCGCACGATGGCAATGATCCAGCTTCTGTTGGGCAATATCGGCGTAGCCGGCGGCGGCATGAATGCTGTGCTGGTCATTCCAATCTTCAGTGTTTGACTGACGTGGGTCTCCTGTCAGAGCTGATGCCCCTCATCGGACGCCGCAACGCGATCAACATCGATGAGATGATGTCGGCTGCCGGCTACGTTCTTTGCGGGACGAGCCCCCATCTCGGTGGAAATGGCGCGCGACGCTTCCAGGACCAGTGCACCAAGTTGAGCGATCCGTTCTTCGCCAATGCGCGCTGTCGGGCCCGAGGCCGAGACGGCTCCGATGCAGTCGCCGGTCTCGTCGAAGATCGGCGCCGCGATGCAGCGCAAGCCGACAGCATGTTCCTCATCATCGATGGCGTAGCCAAGGGCGCGGACCCGCTCCAGGTGCGCGCGTAGCGCCGTCGGGGAGGTGATCGTCTTGACCGTCAGACGCGGCATGCCGCGACGATGCAGGATTTTCGACAGCGTCTTGTCCGGCATCGCGGACAGGATTGCCTTCCCGACCGCCGAGCAATGCAGCGGCACGCGGGAACCGGGACGCGCGAAGACCCGCATCATCTGCCGGCATTCGACCTGCGCGAGATAGACGGCCTCGCCCTCGTCCTCGGCGGCAAGATTCACCGTCTCCCCGCATTCTTCCATCAGCAACCGCATATGCTTGCGCGAAAGCCCGACGAGGCTGCGCGTGTTGATGAAGGAGCAGCCGGTGACGAAAGCCTGCACGCCGATCGACCAGAGCCGGCCGTCGTGATCGAACTGGACGTAACGCTCCTGCTCCAGCGTGGTCAGCAGCCGATGCGCTGTCGAGGCCGGTAGGCCGACCTGCTGCGCCAGCTCCGTAAGGCTGGCGCCACCGGGGGGTGCCTCGGCGATCCGGTTCAGCAGTGCCAGCGCGCGGACGAGCGACTGCACGTGGTCGCCGCCGCTGCGCGCCGCTGGTTTGGTTCTGTCGCTGCTTCTGATCGCGTGAGCCATGCCTGGACTGCCCCTCTAGTTCTGAAAATCCCGAAAGCGGCGCGAGAGCTGGAGAATTTCAGGTATTTTCCAGAGTACGGAAATTCTACTGGCATGGCTAAGATTTTTCCTGAAATCACACCTGCTGGAAGCCCTTAATGCTTTGAGCAAAAACAAATAAAGCCACCACATTTCATCCTGCGGAAAATTGCCCGAATTTGCTCGGTGGCCGCCATATAGTCCCTAAGATCGCTCTTGGGAGAGGGAAGAGATGGCCAGGATGAAAGCAGTCGACGCCGCGGTTCTGGTGCTGGAGCGCGAAGGCGTTTCGGTCGCCTTTGGGGTTCCCGGCGCGGCAATCAATCCGTTCTACGCGGCACTCCGCAAGCGAGGCTCGATCCGCCACATGCTGGCGCGCCACGTCGAGGGCGCCTCGCATATGGCCGACGGTTATACGCGCGCCAAGGCGGGCAATATTGGCGTGTGCATCGGCACATCCGGCCCGGCCGGAACCGATATGATCACCGGGTTGTACGCAGCCGCTGCCGACTCGGTCCCGATCCTCTGCATCACCGGCCAGGCGCCGCGGGCGAAGCTCTACAAGGAAGACTTCCAGGCGATCGATATCGAGGCGATTGCGAAGCCGGTGGCGAAATGGGCCGTCTGTGTGCGCGAGCCGGCCCTGGTGCCGCGGGTGTTCCAGCAGGCGTTCCATGTCATGCGGTCGGGCCGTCCGGGGCCTGTGCTGATCGATCTCCCCCTCGACGTGCAGATGGCGGAAATAGAGTTCGATATCGAAACGTACAATCCACTGCCGATTTACAAGCCCGCCGCGTCGCGCAAGGAAGCCGAACGCGCACTGGCGATGCTGAACAGGTCGGAGCACCCGCTGATCGTCGCGGGCGGCGGCATTATCAACGCCAATGCCAGCGAGCTGTTGGTCGAATTCGCCGAACTGACCGGCGTGCCGGTCATCCCCACACTGATGGGATGGGGCGCTATTCCCGACGATCATCCCCTGATGGCGGGGATGGTGGGGCTGCAAACCAGCCACCGCTACGGAAACGCGAACTTCCTTGACTCCGACTTCGTGTTCGGCATCGGCAACCGCTGGGCCAATCGCCACACGGGATCGATCGACGTTTACACCAAAGGCCGCAAATTCGTGCACGTCGATATCGAGCCCACGCAGATCGGGCGCGTGTTCGGGCCGGACCTTGGCATCGCCTCAGATGCCGGCAGTGCGCTGACGCTGTTCGTCGAGGTGGCGCGCGAAATGAAGGCGGCCGGCACTTTGAAGGACCGCAGCGCCTGGGCTGCACGCTGCCTGCATCGCAAGAAGCACATGCTGCGGCGCTCGCACTTCGACCAGGTCCCGCTGAAGCCGCAGCGCGTCTATCAGGAAATGAATGAGATCCTGGATCGCGACACCTGCTACGTCACGACCATTGGATTGTCGCAGATAGCCGGCGCCCAGTTCCTGCATGTCTACGAGCCGCGCAACTGGATCAATTGCGGCCAGGCCGGTCCCCTGGGCTGGACGCTGCCGGCTGCGTTGGGCGTCCGTGCCGCGGACCCCAATAAGAAGATCGTGGCGCTGTCGGGCGACTACGACTTCCAGTTCCTGATCGAGGAACTGGCGGTCGGCGCGCAGTATAAGCTGCCGTATCTCCACATCGTGGTGAACAACTCCTACCTCGGCCTGATCCGGCAGGCGCAGCGGGGCTTCGAAATGGACTACGAAGTCAGCCTCGCGTTCGAGAATATCAATGCCATCCCCGGCGGAGATGGTGTGCCAGGCTACGGCGTTGACCATGTCGCCGTCGCCGAAGGCCTGGGCTGCAAGGCGATCCGCGTGAAATCGCCGAACGAGTTCAAGGAAGCGTTCGCACGCGCGCACGCCCTGATGGACGAGCATCAGGTGCCGGTCGTGCTCGAATTCATCCTGGAGCGCGTCACCAACATCTCCATGGGCACCGAGATCGACAGCGTCAACGAGTTCGAGGAGATCCTTTGCCTGGATCCCTCGTTGTCCATCCGCAAGAGCCAGGAGCTGGCCCCTGCCTAAATCCCGATGGATTCAGTCACGTCTATGGAACGATATCACCTTTGACGCTGTCGCCTGAAACCGTTGCTTCCCGCCGCAATCCCAGCGGCGGGGCCAGGAGGTCGCATGCCGAAATTCGCCGCCAATCTGACAATGCTCTTTACGGAACTGACCTTCCTCGAACGTTTTTCTGCCGCGGCGAAGGCGGGCTTCAAGGCCGTCGAGTTCCTGTTTCCCTATGATTACGACATGCGGCAGCTCGGAGATTTGCTGGCCGCAAACGGCTTGACACTGGTGCTGCATAACTTGCCTGCAGGAAACTGGGCGGGCGGCGACCGCGGCATCGGCTGCCATCCCGGACGCGTCGCGGAGTTTCGCGACGGCGTAGGCCGAGCGATCGAATATGCCACGACGCTTGGCTGCAAACAGGTCAACTGTCTGGCGGGTATCCTGCCCGCCGGCGTGACGGCGAGCAAAGCGCGCGAAACGCTGATCGAGAACCTTCGCTATGCCGCCCGCGAACTCGAAGCGAGCGGCATAGGCCTGTTGCTGGAGCCGGTGAACAGCCGAGACATCCCCGGCTTCTTCGTGGACCGCACCCGCCCGGGTCTGGACATCATCGCGGCGGCCGGCGTGTCAAATCTCAAGCTGCAATACGACATCTACCATGCCCAGGTGATGGAGGGCGATCTCGCCCGTACCATGGAGACGGAGCTGAGCCGCATCGGGCACATCCAGCTCGCCGACAATCCGGGCCGGCATGAACCGGGTACAGGTGAAATCAACTATCCGTTCCTGTTCCGCCGCCTCGACGACATCGGCTACGCCGGATGGATCGGTTGCGAGTACAAGCCGCGCACGACCACGACCGAGGGACTGGGCTGGTTCCAATCGTTGCAGCGCGCCGCCGGAGGCCCGGCCTGATCAACCCCGCATGAACAGAGGGCGGCGTCTCGCCGCGCACGACATGAAGCGTCATCGCAAGACAAAGATCGTCGCGACACTTGGCCCGGCCAGCTCCTGCAAAGAAACCATCCGTGCCCTGTTCGATGCCGGCGCCGACGTATTCCGCTTCAACTTCAGCCACGGCAGCCATGACGACCACCAGCGCCGCTATGATGCCGTCCGTGACGTGGAGCGCGAGACCGGGCGGCCGATCACCGTCCTCGCCGATCTGCAAGGCCCCAAGCTGCGTGTCGGGACCTTCGCCGAGGGCCGGATCACCCTGCCCGCGGGCGCGCACTTCCGGCTCGACATGGATCGGTCACCCGGCGATGCCACTCGGGTCGGAATGCCGCATCCGGAAGTGTTCGCCGCCCTCGCCCCTGGCGTCGAGCTATTGCTGGATGACGGCAAGATCCGCCTTGTCGTGGACTCCTGCGGCCCCGCCCATGCCGACACGCGCGTCGTCATCGGCGGACGGCTTTCCGACCGCAAGGGCGTCAGCGTCGTCGGCGCGGTGCTGCCGGTTTCGGCTCTGACCGAAAAGGACCGGCTCGACCTCGCCTTCGCGCTGGACATGGGCGCTGATTGGGTCGCGCTGTCCTTCGTGCAGCGGCCCGAGGATATCGCGGAGGTCCGGCCCCTGATCGGCGGGCGTGCGGCGGTGATGGCCAAGCTGGAGAAGCCGGCGGCGATCGATTGCCTGGACGATATCGTGCGCTTGTCGGACGGGCTGATGGTCGCGCGCGGCGACCTCGGCGTGGAGATGCGGCCCGAGCAGGTGCCGGTGATCCAGCGGCGCATCCTGCGCGCCTGTCGCGAGGCCGGAAAGGGGGTGATCGTGGCGACGCAGATGCTGGAGTCCATGATCACCGCCCCGACGCCTACCCGCGCCGAGGCGTCCGACGTGGCGACGGCCGTTTACGGCGGGGCCGACGCCGTAATGCTATCGGCGGAGTCCGCGGCCGGTCAGTTCCCCGTCGAGGCGGTCGGCATCATGGACCGCATCATCCGCGAAGTTGAGCAGGATCCGGCGTTCCGCCTGGTCATCGATGCCGCCCATCCGGAACCTGCCGCGACGGTGCCTGACGCGATCTGCTGTGCCCTTCGCCGCGTGGCTGGGTTGCTGCCGATCACCGCCGCCGTCACCTACACGACGTCCGGGTACACCAGCCTGCGTGCGGCCCGGGAGCGGCCTGCTGCACCCATCCTCAGCATGAGCCCGAGCCTTTCGATCGCGCGGCGCATGGCGCTGATCTGGGGTGTACATTCGGTGTTGATCGGTGAAATCGGCAGCATCGACGAAGTCATCGAACGCGCTTGCATGGCGGCCCGCAAGGAAGGTTTCGGGGCCAATGGCGAGGTCGTCGCGATTACTGCCGGCACTCCGTTCGGCGTCTCCGGAACCACCAGCTTACTGAAGCTTGCTGCCTTGTAGTTGCTCGGAAAGGTGACTTGCCGGTGGCGAGTGACGATCCCAGCGTCCGGAAGGCTTATCTCCCGCTCTTCGTTGCAAGCGGAGATCCGCATTCCGGGAGAGCGCAGCTACACGGAACGAGCCCGTCTGACGCAGCAAGGGATCGAGATCGACCGCAGGATCGATCATGCGCTGTGCCGCCTCTCGGAAGGCGAGCTCGATCACGGCACTTGAACAAGCTCCGACCGATACGAATTGAAACGACAAATCTGATGCAATCCCAAATCATTTCGTGAATGATATATCTGTGCACCTTGATACCCCCATAGCGCCCAGCAAGGAGATTCCAGCATGGCGTCGGTCATCGTGGTGGAGGACGAGCCTGAAATCCGCACCTTCCTGGGCGATGTCCTGACGCAGGCGGGATTTGCCACCCTCAATACCGCAACGGCAGATGCCGCCGCCCAACTCCTGCGGCTGCATCAGGACGACATCCATCTGCTCGTCACCGATATCGATATGCCCGGTGCGCTGGACGGCGTGGCCCTCGCCAAGGTGGCACGGCGGCAGTGTCCGGGCATGCCGGTCATATTCATTTCCGGCCATCCGATCCGATTGCGCAATGCATGGACCTTCACCGGGCCGACTGCCGTATTCCACAAGCCGTTCAGCTTCCGCATGCTCGTCACCGCAGCCCAGGGCTTCGTTCAGCCGTAATCACCCGGCAAGCGCCTGCATTGCCTTTCGAAGGAGCCTGGCTGCCGGCTCGCCACAGCACCGGAGTCATGCGGCGGAGCACGCTGTCCCGCAGAATGAGGTGATGGCATAACGCTGCACCCGCGTGCAGCAGGGCCAACGTAATCAGGATGTTTGCAGCGTTCCGCTCCCGCCTGCGTGCTCGGTCTACGCCGGAGCGCGCCGGCCATTGACGCAGGCCGCGGAGCGACGGCTCCGGTTGGTCGCGCCCAGCCGCAAGGCACCGTTTCCCGGTCCAGGCAGAATCGGGAACAGGCCGCCCGGCCCGGCGTTTGTATCCAAATACCAAATGAACAGGATGCCGCGCACCGCTCCGCGCGCGCCTTGGAGAGCGAGGAACGTCCCATGACCCCTGACAGCCCGGCTGCCGCTGCCCTGTCGCCGGAACAGCACAAGCTGCAATTGCGGCGTGCCATCATCGCCAGCACCGTCGGCACCACGATCGAGTGGTACGACTTCTTCCTCTACAGCATCGTCACCGGCCTCGTGTTCGCCAAGCTGTTCTTCCCGCAGAGTGATCCGCTGACCGGCACGCTGGAGGCGTTCGGCGTCTACGCCGTCGGCTTCGCGGCCCGCCCGGTCGGCGCCGCGATCTTCGGCCACTGGGGTGACCGCCTGGGCCGCAAGTCAGCCCTGATCGCAACCTTGATGCTGATGGGCCTCGGCACCTTTCTCGTCGCGCTGGTGCCCAGTTACGAGAGCATCGGCATCTGGGGTGCCGTCCTGCTGACCATCCTCCGCTTCATCCAGGGCGTGGGCGTCGGCGG
Source organism: Rhodopila sp. (assembly GCA_035640755.1). Taxonomy (GTDB): domain Bacteria; phylum Pseudomonadota; class Alphaproteobacteria; order Acetobacterales; family Acetobacteraceae; genus Rhodopila. The sequence continues at coordinate 3,275 of DASQVN010000603.1, read as the reverse complement.
CGAGTGGGGCGGTTCCGTCCTGCTGGCGATGGAATGGGCGCGCACCAGCCAGCACCGCGGCTTCATCGCGGCCTGGCCGCAGTTCGGCGTCCCCGCCGGATTGTTCCTGTCGAATCTCGCCGTGCTGCTGTGCAGCTCGCTGTCCGGCGAAGCGTTCATCACCTGGGGCTGGCGCATCCCGTTCCTGATCAGCATCGTACTGGTCGGCATCGGCCTCTGGATCCGGCTCGGCATCGAGGAAACGCCGGTCTTCCGCCGCCTGCTGACCGAGGAACGGGTCGAGCGGGCGCCGGCATGGGAGGCGATCCGCCGCCAGCCGAAGGAGATCGTGCTCAGCGCCCTCGCGCGCATGGCGGAGCAGGCGCCGTTCTACATCTTCACGGCGTTCATCTTCGCCTACGGCACCGGCACGTTGAAGGTCTCGCGCGACCTGGTGCTCGGCGCCGTCCTCGGCGGTTCGGTGCTGTCCTTCTTCACCATCCCCATCGCCGGCCACCTCTCCGACCGGCTCGGGCGCAAGCGCGTCTACATGGCCGGCGCCATATTGACGGGTGTCTATGGCATTCTCTACTTCGCGTTGCTGAATACCGGCGTGACCGCGCTGATCGTCCTGGCGATCATCCTGTCGCTGGTGCCGCACGACGTGATGTATGGGCCGCAGGCGGCGCTGATCGCCGAGAGCTTTACCGGGCGGCTCCGCTACAGCGGTGCCTCACTCGGCTACCAGCTCTCCTCGATCATCGCCGGCGGGCCGGCGCCGCTGATCGCGACCTGGCTGTTCGGGCGCACCCACTCCGGCTACGCGGTCGCCGGCTTCATCGTGATCTGCGCCTGCATCAGCCTGGCGGCGACCGCGGCACTGCGCGACTACACGAACAAGGACATCTCGGACGAATACGACCATGTGCCCGGCGCAATGCCGAGTGCGCAGCGGCAACCGTAGCTGGAGACCTGACATGGCCCGGCTGCAATTGGGCATCGCCATTGGCGACTACGACCGCATCCGCCCGCTCACCGACGGAACCGTGCAGATCGACGGCGTGGACCCCCAGTACATGCTGCTCGAACCGGAGGAGATCTTCTTCCGCGCCTTCCGCCATGCCGATTTCGATGTCTGCGAGCTTTCGCTCAGCAGCTATACGGTGAAGACAGCCGAGGGCGGGAACCCCTACACCGCCGTCCCGGTGTTTCCATCACGGGCGTTCCGGCACACGTCGATCTACGTGCGGACCGACCGCATCCGCCAGCCCGGCGACCTGCGCGGCAAGCGCGTCGGCGTGCCGGAATACCAGCTTACCGCGAATGTCTGGGCACGGCTGATCCTCGAGGAGGACTTCGGGATCAGGCCGTCCGAGGTGACCTGGGTGCGCGGCGGCTACGAACAACCGGGACGGATCGAGAAGCTCGCCATCAACCTGCCGCCCGACGTCCGGCTGGAGAATGCGCCGGAGGGGACAACCATCTCCGGCCTGCTGGCGTCCGGCGACCTCGACGCCGTGATCGGGCCGCGGGCCCCGTCCTGCTTCGAGCAGGGCCATCCGCAGGTGGGCTACCTGTTCGCCGACCCGCAGCAAACCGCAGCGGAATGGTTCCAGCGCACCCGGCTGTTCCCGATCATGCACCTGCTTGGCATCCGCAGGTCACTGGCCGAGGCGCATCCCTGGCTGCCCTTCGCGGTGTACAAGGCCTTCGAGAAGTCCAAGGCGATCGCCCTCGCCAGGCTGGCCGATATGTCCGCGACCAAGGTGACCCTGCCGTTCGCCGAGGAGCATCTTCGTGCCGCGAAGACGCTCATGGGCGAAGACTTCTGGCCCTACGGTCTGGCGCCCAATCGCCACGTGCTCGCGCGGTTCCTGCAGCGGCACCACGCCGAGGGTCTGTCCGCGCGCCTGGTCGCGCCGGAGGAGCTGTTCCATCCGGCCGCACTGGAAACATACCGGATTTGACCCGCCGCCGCGCGTCCGAGCGCGCCAGAGGTTGGCAAAATAGGCTGGCAGTGGGGGAGGCTCATCGTCTGCCGCCAACCGGGTGAGGAAACGGGAATGGACACGGACATACATCGCGAAAGCAACGAACAGCCCGAGGTGAATACAGGCGGCAGCATCTGGGGCAGCGATGTCATTGCCACCATGCTGCGCTCATTGGGCTACACCTACGTGGCCATCAATCCTGGCGCCAGCTTCCGCGGCCTGCACGACAGCCTCGTCAATCACCTCGGCAATGTCGATCCGCGCATTCTGCTGTGCCTGCACGAAGACAACGCCGTCGCGATCGCCCACGGATGGGCCAAGGTGACCGGGACGCCCATGGCCGTCATCCTGCACAGCAACGTCGGCCTGATGCACGGCTCCATGGGCCTGTTCAACGCCTGGTGCGACCGCGTGCCAATGATGGTGCTGGGCGCGACCGGCCCGGTCGATGCCGTTCGCCGGCGCCCCTGGATCGACTGGCTTCACACCGTCCAGGACCAGGGCGCCCTGATCCGCAACTTCATCAAGTGGGACAACCAGCCGGCATCGGTTGCCGCCGCCGTCGAGGCCCTGATCCGCGCCGACGCAATGACCCGCACCGCGCCATGCGGGCCGGTCTATATCAACCTCGACGCAGCGCTGCAGGAGCAGCGGCTGGAGACGATGCCGGGCCTGCCCGATCTGTCCCGGTATCGCGCCCCCGATCCGGCGGCACCGTCACGCGCCTCCGTCGAACGCGCCGCAGGCCTCCTCCGTTCGGCTGCATCGCCCGTCATCCTCGCCGGGCGCACCTCCCGCAGCCCCGCCGACTGGGCACGCAGGGTCGCACTGGCCGAAGCGTTGAACGCCCGCGTGCTCACCGACCTCAAGGTGGGTGCCGCATTCCCGACCGACCACCCCCTGCATGTCGGTTCCCCCGCCGTCTTCCTCGACCCGGCGCGCGCGGAGGCCCTTGGCACCGCCGATGTCGTCCTCAGCCTCGATTGGCTCGATCTCGCCGGCACCTTGCGCCAGGCGAACCAGACCCGCGCGCGGATCATCCAGCTCTCGTTGGATCATCTGCTGCACAATGGCTTCGGTATGGAGCATCAGGCCCTCCCGCCGACCGACCTGCACCTTCAGTGCGCGCCCGATATCGGCGTTCATGCGATCGCCGACGCGCTTGGCGTTCCGCCTGGCACGCCGCCGGCAGAAGCGTCGACGCAGCCTGCGCTGTCGCGGCCCCCAGCCGAGGCGCCGCTTGACGTCGGCACCATGGCCGGCGCCCTTGGGCAAGGGCTGGAGGGCGTGGTGGCGTGCCTGGTG
>DASQVN010000602.1:0-3984 GCA_035640755.1 Rhodopila sp. | reverse complement strand
TTCGAGAAGGAGCAGAAGCGGCGCGAAGCCGAGCGCCGGAAGGAAGAGGCCGTCTAGGCGAAGGAGCGCGAGCGCCGGGAGAAGGCTGTCGCGAAGGCCGCAGGCCGCACTCGACAACGCCCGTCGCGAGCATGAAGAATGGGCAAGCGCGATCGAAGCCGAGCGCACCGCCATCGACGAACGCGCCGAGGCCGAGGACGACCGCTGGGCGCGGCAGAAGGAGAAGCTGGAAGAGGCGCTGCATCAGACCCTGAAATAGGCTCAAAGACCAGAGGCCAAGGAACGTTCTCCCGGTGCGGCGGTTGGTGGCGATCAGTTCGAGGTGGCCGATGAAAGCAGCCATCGCGCGTCGCCCATCGCGCGGACCTATGGAATTCTTGGCAGGAACGTTTCTGGTCGTGATGTGCGCCACGCTGGCTGTGGTGTGCCTCACGTTTCGCAGCGGCGTCGCTGACTGAGGGCATCCAGATGCGCATCGCCCAGATCGCACCGCTGGCCGAAAGCGTTCCTCCGAAGCTCTATGGCGGCACTGAGAGGGTCGTCGCCTGGCTCGTCGATGAACTCGTCGAGCTCGGCCATACGGTGACTTTGTTTGCGAGCGGCGACTCGAGGACGCGCGCAAAACTTCATCCGGTTTGGCCTCGCGCGTTGCGTCTCGGTCGGCCCCGGACCGACCCGAATTTGGCCTGCGCGGTTCTGCTGGAGGCGATCTCCCGGCGTGCCCGAGACTTCGACGTGATCCATTCGCATATCGATTGGCTGCACCTGCCGCTGCTGACGCGCTTGGGAATTCCGTTCGTCACCACGATGCATGGGCGGCTGGATCTGCCCGGGATTCCCGAGGCGCTTCGCGAATTTCCGAAGGCATCCTTCGTCTCGATCTCGGACAACCAGCGCGGCCCGGCCAAAGGGGCCAACTGGTGCGGCACCGTCTATCATGGGTTGCCGGCCGATCAGTTTCGACCGTCGTACGAACCAGGATCCTATCTGGCGTTCCTCGGACGTCTCACGGCCGAGAAGGGGCCGGAGGACGCGGTCCGGATCGCCCGAGCCGCCGGAATGCCGTTGCGGATCGCGGCAAAGGTCCCGAGGGGCGAGACTGTCTATTTCAAGCAGCATATCGAGCCTCAAATCGACGGAACGGACGTCCAGCTCATCGGGGAAGTCGACGAGCGCGGAAAGCAGCCGTTTCTGTCGGGCGCTGCGGCCCTGCTGTTTCCGATCAAGTGGCCCGAGCCTTTCGGCCTGGTGATGATTGAAGCGATGGCCTGCGGCACGCCGGTGATCGCGTACCGGGCTGGATCGGTGCCGGAGGTCGTCGATGAAGGCGTCACCGGCTTCATCGTCGAAGGCGAGGAGGAAGCGGTCCAGGCGGTCAAGAACCTGGCGCGGATCGACCGGCGTACGGTGCGAGCGCGGTTCGAGGAGCGCTTCACGTCGGACCGGATGGCGCGAGCGTACGTGCGGCACTATCGGCAGCTCGCGAGCGTCGCCCCGAAGGTCGCCGCCTGCTCTCTGTGATCGGACGAGTCATCGAGATCGTCTTGGGATCGTGCTGGTCGCCCTCGCGCTGCGCGACGTGCTCGACACGGGGTCATCTCCGGCGAGAGCAGGGGGCGATCAAACTTCGCCAGGCCGGCCTCGTTGTCGTGAAGCAGCACCTAGCCCGTGTTCTACACCAGCGGGAACGGAGTGGACTGATGGATGAAGCGCCTAGTGGCGCCGCGAAGGACCGGCTCGCTTATTGCTTCTGTTGTCGTTGCTGCACCGGCGAAGCCTCGGCTGTCCCATAGAGCTCGCCGGCGATGGTCTGAGCCATGCGTAGATGCCTTAACACCACCGGCAAGATGTCCGAGGCGAACTTTTTCAGCTCCGCGTTCTCGCCCGAGCCGATCTCGTACTCAAAGAGCTGTGCCGTCTTCTGGTGATCGATGATCTGGCCCTGAATGTAGGACTGATCGAACTGGGCACCGCTCGCCGCTTCCAACTGCGTGCGCATGGCCGAGTGCTCTGCGTCAAGGATATCGGGCAGGGCAATGCCATCCGCCCTTGCGAGCGCCGCTAGTCGGTCATTCGCCGCACCCTGGTCGCGAATCATCTGCTGGGCAAATTCCTGAACCGCTCGGCTTGACGCCTTCTGCGTCGCGAGCCTGCCCAGGTCCGCTTCCGCGCGCCCACCGATCGTCGCTTCTTGGACGAACGTCCGATCCGGCACATTGGTCTGCCGAGGCGCGGGAATGCCAGGGCCCGTTTCCCTGGTACCGGGCGCCATGCCGCCTGGATTGCCGGGTGCGGGGGTCGCGGTGTTTGTCGACTGCCCCGACGCCGGCAAGATGACGGCCAGCAAAACGACCGTCGGGGTCAACAGAGATATCAGCAGCGCGACAGCGGGAACTCGGATCATTTTCAATCTCCTGCTTGGGACGGAATCCATCAGCGATATTCTCTTGGAACGACCGATCACAGCGTCAGCATGTAGGCCACCAGCTCATCCTTTTCCTGTTGGCTGAGCTTTAGGCCCAGCACGAGGTTGAAGAACTCGACGGTATCGGCGAGCGTTGGCAGCCGCCCGTCATGCATGTAGGGCGGAGAATCCTTGATGCCGCGCAAGGTGAGCGTCTTGATCGGTCCATCCGGCAGCATCACCAGACCATTGCTGGTCTGACCGATGTTGTAGAAGCGCTCGAGCTTCAAATCGTGCATGTTGTTGTCCATGAAGGTTGTCTGCGGCACGTGGCACTCGGCGCAGCGGCCTTTACCCAAAAACACCTGTTCTCCCGCAAGCTCCTGCTGTGTCGCCTTGCCGGGGTCGAGGCGCCCCATAGGATCGAGCTTCGGCGCCGGCGGGAAATCGATGATGTTCTGCATCTGCGCCATCATCGGCACCTGATCGAAGCGATCGGGCAGGTTCACGCCCTTGCGCTGCGCGCTGACCTGATCGCCGTTGAAATAGGCCGTTCGCTGCTCGAACTGGGTAAAATCCTCGACGGAACGCAGCGAGCGTTTGGAGCCGTGGACTTGCTGGTTGAACAGGCCGCGCAGGCTCACCGTGTCAAGGCGGAAGCGGGCCGCCTGCGGCCGCACGTCCGGCGTCTGGTGGAAGGCCCCGTTGGTGTGGAAATTCGCGTGGCAGTCGAGACAAGTGACACCGAGGCTCTGGTCCGCACTTTTGCGGTCCTCGGTCTGGTTGAATTCCTCCTGTGGGAAGGGCGTCAGCAAAAGCCGCAGGCCCTCTATCTGCACCGGCGTGAGAATGCCGACCATCAGTTGATAATAGTTCTTGATCGTCAGTAATTGCCCGTGCGAGACGTCGCCGAGCTCGGGATGGCTGGTGAGAAAGATCGGCGGCGGAAACTCCGGCGTGAACAGGTCCGGAAGATCGAAATCCACGTCAAAGCGCCTGAGGTTGCGGCCCTCTTGCCTGCCGATCTCATTGATCTCGTTGTTCGGAAACACCTGCCCCCCGGTGGCCTGCTTCACATGCGGCAACGGCATGAACCCGGCGGGCAACAGGCCGCGTTTGCGGATATCGTCCGGGCTCATCGAGGAGAGGCTGTCCCAGGTCACGCCTGCGGGCAATCTCACGCGCACGCCGCCCTGAACCGGCTTTTGCCCGCCCGACATCATTACGTTGGGAATCGGCTGGTTGGAGAGGTCGTATCGCTGCTCGAGCAAGGCGCGCTGGCGCTCAACGACTTGCGCCTTCTGCGCCTCATCGTCGGCCCTGACGCGGTCAAACGGAAGACTGGGAAGGTTTCTGTACGTCGCGTCCGGCGGCAGTGAATCGGCGAGTGCCACAGCCGCCAGCAGAGCTGCCCCGGCGAGCGGAAGGATCGTTGCGAGCGGAAGAATGGTTGTAAGTTTTTCTGGCACGGACGGCCTCCGATTTTCGGAGCACGCGGGGACGAGTAGCACCCCCATGCGGATGCGAAGCCGAACGCAGGCCGATTTTCTATGTTCCTAATTTTCGCGCGCAGGCTGTGC
>DASQVN010000601.1:0-2761 GCA_035640755.1 Rhodopila sp. | reverse complement strand
GAGGACGCAATGACGTCGGCCGCAGTCCGGGCAACCCGTGGCGCGAGAGGGCACGCGGGCGAGGGCTTTTGGATGGTGATATTCGCATCGGCGCTGCTCGCGATCGCCGGTTTCTTCAACCTGTTCGACGGCATCGGCGCGATCGCCAGGTCGAGCGTGTATGTCGCCAACGCGCGCTATGTCTGGGGCGACCTGCGCGCCTGGGGCTGGGTCGCCTTCATCCTCCGCATCCTGCAGTTGCTCGCGGCGCTCGGCGTCGTGGTGGGCAACCAAGTCGTGCGCTGGTTCGCGGTGGCCGTTATCGCCTGCAACGCCGTCGCCCAGATGTTCTTCCTGCCCGGCTATCCGGTCTGGTCGCTGATGATCATCGCGCTGGACGTGGTGGCCCTGTGGGGGCTGTGTGCCTACGGGAGCAAGGAGAACGTGGAAAGCGCCTGACCCCAGTGCCGAGGCGCATCTGGGCCGCGCCGTCCAGCCAGTCACCATGACTGGCGGGACGGCGCGCCCGGGCCGGTGAGCCGGCGATCGTCACGCTCCGCGTACGGGCCGGTTCACCCGTGCTTGGGTGACGCGCCGGAGCCGCTGGCGGTGTTCTGCTGCGACGAGGGGGCGTCGGGTGCCCCCGGGCAGGGGCACCCGACGGGAACAATGCGAAGACCGCGGTAGAACGGGGTAAAGGTGACTGGCGCGACGACAACAAGGCCGGCTGCGTCGGCCCGGGCGATGATCATGCCGCTGGCACTCGCGCAGTTCATCGCCAGCTACGCGGCCACGAATATGAACGTGGCGATCAGCTCGATCGCCAAAGATCTCGGCACGACAGTGGCCGGCGTTCAGACCGCGATCACGTTGTTCACGCTGACGATGGCGGCGCTGATGATCCCGGGCAGCAAGCTCACGGATATCTGGGGTCGCACCCGTTGCTTCACACTCGGCCTGATCGTTTACGGCGCCGGCGGGCTCCTGGCGGCCTTGTCGATGGGGCTTCCGCTGCTCATCGTGGGCTATTCGGCGCTCGAGGGCGTGGGCTCGGCGCTGATGATCCCGCCCATCTACATCCTGGTAACGGTGACCTTCCCCGACATCAAGTCCCGGGCTCGGTACTTCGGCGTGGTCAGCGGCGCCGGCGGCCTGGGCGCCGCCGCCGGCCCGCTGATCGGCGGTCTGGTAACCAGCGCGCTCAGTTGGCGGGCATCCTTCGGCCTCCAGGTCCTGGTCGTGGCCTGGATCATCCTGCTGGCCCGCAAGATCACGGATCCGGGCCGGTCGGCGGCCAGGCCGCGGTTCGACCTGACCGGCGCCGTGCTGTCCGCCGCTGGGCTGTTCTTCGTGGTGCTCGGGCTCCTGCAATCCCGCACGTACGGCTTCTTCGTCTCCCGGCAGGATTGGGCCATCGGCGGCACGGTGATTATCCCCAAGGGGTCGATTTCGCCAATTTGGATTTTCGTGGCAGTCGGTGCCCTATTCCTGTTGTGGTTCTTCCTGCACGTCCGTTCGCGGGAAAACAAGGGCAAGGATGTGCTGCTACCGCTGCGACTGTTCCGCAACCGGGTGGCTAACCTCGGGCTGGGCACCCAGACCATTCAGTGGCTGGTCCTGCAAGGATGCTTCTTCACGGTCTCGGTGTACCTCCAGGAAGTCAATCACTACAACGCCGTCAAGACCGGGCTGATGCTCACCCCGGCGACCATCGGCATCCTCGCCGCCTCGGCCCTCGCCGACCGGTTCGCCCGCCGTCATCCCCAACGGTGGCTGATCATCGCCGGCTTCATGGTCACCGCCGTCGGCATGATCCTCCTGCTGGCCTTGGTCAGGGCGAACTCGGGCATCGTGACCTGGATACCGGGCCTCCTGCTGTTCGGCGTCGGGGTGGGGACCATGCTCACGTCCTCTGTCAACGTCGTTCAGTCGAGCTTCTCCGACGATGATCAAGGCGAGATCTCCGGCCTGTCGCGCAGCGTCTCCAACCTGGGATCGTCACTGGGGACCGCGCTGGTCGGCTCCGTCCTGGTGGCGGTCAAGCTGCCGGCCGGACGGCCGTTCGCCGTCGCCCTCAGCGTGATGCTTGTCATCGCGCTGATCGGGCTGGTCATCGCGGTGCTCATCCCGCGCCGCCCGGATGTCTCCGCGTCTGTGCGGGCGCGAAGCGACTCAGCCCCCGCCGACGACGTCGCCACTGCCGGATGAGCCGCCGGACACGTCGGTCAGCACGACGAAATCAGGCGCACGTAGGTGACCTGGAGCCGGAAGTCGGCGACGCGCTGAATAAGTCCACACAAACCCGCCGGATCCGGTACCTCGGCCCGCAAGGTGGTCGACGATGGGCCGATGCTGATTTCACAGTCATCGAATGCCGAGCAAAGGACGGAACCCGCGCAGCCCGCGAACGTGATCTCGTATGTCTGTGATCGCACCAGCCAACCTCCTCACGCCTCTGGTGGTCGTTGCCTCCATCGTGGCGGAATGCTCACGCGCCGATCATCACCTCGTACGGGGTGAACTGGGAATAGCCGTCACAGCAGGTCAAGCTGCCGGGCGCGGCGGACCGCCGCGCGCCGGTCGGACGCGCCGAGCTTATGAAAAGTGCTCTTGAGGTGTGTTTTCACCGTGTTGACGGAAATGTGCATCTCGGCGGCGATATCCGCCGTATCGAGCATGTCGCTCACGTGACGCAGCACTTCCCGCTCCCGGCTGCTGAGCGCGTCGACGATCACCGGGGTTTCCGCGTCCGCCGGGTGCCGGGGTGCGTGGACTGCGTCCC
>DASQVN010000600.1:0-2139 GCA_035640755.1 Rhodopila sp. | reverse complement strand
CGCCGGCGGACCGGGGGCAGCGGATGGCGGCCGGCGGCCCGCTCCAGCAGCAAGCGGGCGTCGGCATCCAGTTCGCCCTTGAGCGCCGAGTCGAGGAACACCTGCTCCAGCACATCCTGCTGGGCGTGGCTGCCGCCCATGCGCCACATCTCGCCCAGCACAGGGCGCATCAGCCGGACAGCCTCGGCGTGGCGACCCTGCCCGTTCGCCAGCACGGCCTCGGTGACCGGCAGGGCAACGTCCCGCACCAGGCGCGCGGCCGGCCGCGTGCCGGCACCGAAGTCGCGCATCGCGTCCAGCATCCGGTGCGTCGCGGCGATGCGGCCCGTGGCGGCCAGCGCCATCATCCAGTGCGGCAGGGTGAAGGCGGATTGGCAGTCGCCGATTCGTGCCTCGGCCTTGTCGGCCAGCTCCACCCAGCGGTCGCCGACATCGATACCGTGGCGCTGCAGGCGGAAGAGCATCGAGGCGGCGTTCTGCACATCGATATAAAGGTCGGGCGCGGCGCCGGTCAGCGGCGACGAGAGGTCGCGGAAGCCCGAATCGTACAGCGCCAGCACGCGGGCGAAATCGCCGAGCTCCAGGTGGTACATGGCCTCGTGCCACCAAAGATGGTGCTTGAGGTTGTTGCCGCCGTCCCAGCCGGGCTGCAGGGTTTCGACCCACTGGATGCCCTCCCGGCGGCGCCCGGTCATTTCCAGCACATGGGCGACGGCGTGCGCGGCCCAGAGGTCGCCGGGGTTCAGGCGGATCGCCTCCCGCCCGGCATACTCGGCTTCCAGGAAACGGCCGGATTCCTCCAGCGCGAAGCAGCGGCAGCCGAGGATGGCGGAATAGCCGGGCAGCGACTCGCTCCAGTGGCGTTCGACGTTCAGGACCGAGCGCAGCATGACGTCGGGCCGGCCGGACCAGAAGGCGACGAAATGCGCCAGGCGGAAGGCGAGGATGTCGTGCGGATGATCCGCATGGATCTGGTCCCAGACGGCGACGGCGCGCTCCGGATCGCCATCGGCCCAGTGCGTTAGGGCCTGGGCGTGCGCCAGCTCCCGCAGCGTGCCGCCGCAGCGCCGAGCCTCCTGGAGGGAGGCGCGGATGGCGGGCAGCAGGTCGGCGCGGAAGCCGGCCAGCATCATGCAGCCGTTCAGGCTGTGCGCCACGCCGAAATCGGGGTCGGCGGCGAGCAGGGTCTTGAGTCGCGCCGGCATGTCGGCCCGGTAACCCAGGTAGCCGTTGATGGCGTGGTCGTAGGCCGCCGCTGCCTCGGGCGACGTGGTGCTGATCTCGAGACCCCAGGAATCCTTCGTCATGTGGTGTTCCTCCTGCCCGACCGGATAGCACGGCTGGGCAGGGGATGTGCTACGGCCCGAGCGCGTGACTCACGTCATGCGATCAGCACACCCGCGGCGTGACGGTGCCGCCTCAGGCGGCCAGGCGCTACACCGGCGTCAACTGTACCTGGGCGACGCCGCGCCGAAGGATGCCCAGGGAGCGGGCGGCGGCGAAGGAGAGGTCGAGGACGCGGCGGCTGGAATAGAAACGGTCGGTGATAGTGACGATGACCGAGCGGCCGGTGCCGGCCAGCGTCACCCGGACCCTGGTGCCGAAGGGCAGCCACGCATGCGCTGCCGTCAGCTCCCACTGGTTGAAGCGCCGCCCATTGGCGGCTCGGCGGCCGTGATAGGACGGGCCGTAGAAGGAGGCATCCCCGGTCTCGATGGGCGGGACGGATTGCGGATCGGCGGGCGGCGTGTTGTCCGAGGGAGCGGTCTGTGACGGCCGAGCGTGGGCCGGGTGCGGGGCCAGGGAAGCAAGGGCGGAGGCCGCGACGAAGGCGGCGGCGAAGCATTTTTTCATCGTACCTCACTGAATCAGGGGCGAACGGACGGCGGCGGTTGCAGTCGATCCGTTGCACACATTGTACAGGGCACAATATTGGCCCTGCGATGCGGCCGAATCGGCCAGCATCGTCTGGTTGAAATCCGTCGTATTGACGGATTTGCGGCGTTTATTCACGCCGCAGGCGGGGGTTTCCCATTCCATATCGGCAACATGCTCAGTTTGGACAGTGATGACAACCCCGTTATTGTGCTTTTGTGCCAATCATTGACCGATTCGGGGGGCGGAACCTATGGTGCCGGT
>DASQVN010000599.1:0-9148 GCA_035640755.1 Rhodopila sp. | reverse complement strand
GCGGTCCGGGAAATCGTCGTGGAATACAAGGACGATCTGGTTACGATCCCGGCGGACGATCCGCGCCTGACCGAGGGCTGGAGCGATCCCGAGCATGACGGCGCCGAGCTGCGCCGCCGCACCGTCGGGGCGGCCAGCCTGCCATGGAGGTGGTTCGACGCGCCGGTGAAGGTCACGATACGCTGCCCGGCGATCGCCGTCGCGGCGGGATGATCTCGCGGTTTCAGCATTGTTTCTTTCACTGTCGAAACAAATATGCATCGCGTAATACCACCGGTGCGTCAGGAATCTTTACATATTCGTCGTGTTCCAACCGCCGGCAGAGGCCAACGCATTGCTGATACGGCATTTTCCTCTCTGGCACGAGGTTTGCTCATCCCAGTGATGTTTGCCAAGCGGCACGCAACGCGCAAGAGCGTAGCAGGAGATGACACGATGAAGATCCGGACTTGCCTGGTCGGGTTGGCAGCGCTGCTGGCGGCAGGCTCTGCCCGTGCGGCCGCCATATATGACACTCTGACAGGACAGACGCCTGTCTTTAGCAACCTGCTGGTCACCACCGCAGGATCGCCGTATCACGCCCCGGTCGGTGCGGATTTCACCGCCACCAGCGCCATGACGCTCAATTCGCTGACCCTCGGAATGGTTGACAAGACCTGCGCCAACGCAGGCGGCTTCTGCACCGACAGCGGATCGGCGCTGGTATATCTCGTACAGGGAACGGGCTCGCCCAGCCTGCCGCAGGCGACCGGCCTGAAGCTGACCAACCCGATCTTCCTCGGTTCCTTCCAAGACAGCCAACTGGCCTATGGCGGCGCCGTCACCAAGATCACGCTGGCGCCGAAAGTGGCGATCGGCCCGGGCACCTGGTGGGTAGAACTGACCTCGGCCAGCGACGCGAACAACTACCGGGGCTCACCCAACCCTGTCGCCAGCACGGCGAAATGGGGCGAGATCTACGCGACCAACTCCGGAACGATTGGCGTGCCGACGAGCGGATGGTACACGTCCGGCACGAATAGCACACTCAGCGGCCTGATTGGCGGCATCAGCAACAACAGCACCACTGCCAGTCCGTCGCCGAACGACGCGCTCTTCATGATGACAGTCGATGTGCCCGAGCCTGCCAGCCTCACCCTGCTGGGCGCCGGCCTGATGGGCCTGGGCTTCGGCCGCTTGAAGCGCCGGATCAGGACCTGAGATGGCAGGGAAGGCCCAGACCGGATGTTGGATGCTGCGACCGGGAACCACGTCCGGACGACGCTGACCTCCTCCTATGCATGGCCGCCGCACATGATCGCGGCGGCCATGCCGCTGTACGATCTCTCGGCCGCAATGGACCTGGCAGCGCTGGCAACAACGGCAGCGCGGATCCATAGCGGGCGCGAAATCATTTTCGCCATCGTGTCCCGCGAATATACCCGGATCGGCCTCAACTGGGTTGCCGCAATGCGCAGGCTCGGCCTGGCAAATTTCTTTATCGTTGCGTGTGACGAAGAAACGGCCGGTCGGTTCAGCCGCCGTGGCGTTCCGAATGTCCTTGCCAGGATCGACGAAGCCGGGCTCGATCCGTCCTTTGTCAGCACGACAGGCTTCTCGGCCAAAGGGCTCGCGGTCAGCACCTTCAAGTTTCCGGTTGCCGAATTTCTTGTCCGCGCCGGCTACAGCGTCGTCATGTCCGATGCCGATGCCGTCTGGCTGCGCGATGCCATGCCGCATCTCCGCGGCGCCGATGTCGCGTTCCAGCGGATCGTCTATCATCCGCCGGCTATCACAAGCCTCTGGGGTTTCGCCGCCTGCGGTGGCTTCCTCTCGTTCCGCGCCTCCGCCCAGGTATTGGTCTTCATCCGAAACTGCATCGTCGAGCAGCGGGCGATTTTTTGTGACCAGATCGCAATCAATATGGCACTGGTCGAAAGCGGCCCGGACTGGCGCTGCGTCCATCCGGACTGGCACGTGCCCCCGCCGGGAACCCTCTCCGATCAGGCCAGACGCGAGGCGTTGTTCGCCCGTTGCGCAGCCGCGCCGATTACGGCAGAGCTGCAGGACACCGGATGCCGCGTCCTGGCGCTGCCGCATGATGCATTCTGGCGGCACAGCGTGGTCACGCCCGACCCGCGCACCATGATCGTCGGCCACCCCAATTCGCCGAAGGACGACGCCGAAAAGATCAAGTTGCTGGAAAGCTTCAATCTCCGCTTCGTGCCTGCGGAAGCCGAGCCGCCGCCGGCATGAGCACGATCGCCATGATCAGGATCGCTGTGCCACCGCAGCCGCGGGGCTATCAGGATCGATCGCGATACGACACAGCGTATCGTAAAGCGCCATCACGGGTGGCGGCGGCTGCGGCGGCTGCGGAACGACATTGTGCCGCAGTTCCGGCGCGAAGAAGCTCGGCTGTCCCACCAGCGCTATACCAAGCCACTGCATCGCGATCAGCAGCGAGCGGCGGTACTGTACCTCGTCCGTATCGAATCGGATGATCGGAAACGGCCTCGCCGCATGCAGCGCCAGAAGCTCGCTGTTGTAGCGCGCCCAAAGGCCAAGCCAGGGCTCGACGTCGCGGCCCTCGCGGCGAACCAGCGACTCCGCGACAAGCCGCGGATGCCGAAAGGTGCCGATCAGCATCGCGTCGGGGAGGATTTCGCGCCAGAAGTCGAACAACAGCAGGGTGCGCGGGTCCTTGAAGCCCCACAGCGGCTCCTGCATGTGGGAGGCGACAATCCCGTCCCGCTCCGCGCGGTCGCTGTCAGTCCAGCATACAGTGTCGGGCGGGTCCGCCCAGGTGCCTCCGTTGCGGCGAAGAATCGCATCATGCAGGGCCCAGATCCGGCTGTCTTCCCGGTTGCCCTTCCGGTTGTGCACGGCCTCCGTGTTGACCGGGCCCAGCATTACACCTGCCTCCTCCAGCGTGCCGGCAAGGCAGCTCGTGCCGCTGCGGTGCATGCCGAGTACGCAGATGATCCTGCTCATGCCGCTGACGTCCCCGCACTGGCCCCCGATCACGAGACCGAGAGGTGAAGCACTGCGCCGTCAGCGTCAACGATTTCCCGCTATTCCATGTGCGCGTTCAGCTCGGCGCCCAGCAGGACAGCATAGGCCGACACGTAGAACCACAGCATGATGCCGATCGCCGCGCCCAGCGAACCGTAGGTCGCACCAAATGTGCCAAGTTTCGAGACATACAGGGAGAGCAGTTCGGAGGCGATCAGCCACAGCACGGTTGCCAGTGTGGCCCCCGGCTTGATACGCGGATCCGGCGGCGGCGGCCGCGACGGCCCATAGCGATACAGCACGGCAACCGCGGCAAAGAAGAACCCGACAAGCATGCTGAGCCCGACCGCGTGCACCAGCGCACCCCCGTAGGTTGACAGGCCAACGAAGGCGACCGCCGCCGGCAGCAGCAGCAGGACGGCAACGGCGAGGATCGCGCACAGGAACGACAACAGCGTTACCGCCAGCCCGACAAGCTGGAATGTCAGGAACGACCGTTGCTCGGTAACATCGTACGCGACGTTGACGGCCGACAGGACCGATTTTGCCCCGCTCGAGCTGCTCCAGAAGGTTAGCAGGAAGCTGACGAACAGCCGAAGGCTGAGGCTTCCGCCGCTCTGATGTACAAGCTGGTGCACACGGTCGGCGATCAACCCATAGGCTGGGGCCGGCAGCAGGCCGGACAGCGCGAAAAGCTGCTGCTCGGAGGTGACCGGATCGAGCACGAGGCCGCCGATCGAGATCAGCATGCTGATCGCCGGGAACAGCGCCAGGGTCGCATAGAAGGCGCAGCCCGCCGCCGCCAGCGACATCCGGTCGGTCGTGCTGGCGCGCAGTGTTCGGGTCAGCAGCGCGTGCCACCGATGCTCGGCCCGCACCGCGGCCTTCATGCTGATCCTGCGTCTCAAGCGCCCCCCGGTGCGATGACGTTCGTCCCTATCTTGGGGGGAGAGAGGGAAAATTTTGATCCCCCGCTCAAATTTCCTATTGCGTGGAAAAAGGGGGGGTCTTATGTGCGCCCCCTACGCAGCAACGCACGTGCCTCTGGCCCTCCGCGGTTACGCAACGACGTCAAGCGTTCTGGCAATCATTTGGTCGCTGGTTCGTTCGACCGTTTCGTCAACTACGCCCGTCGCCTGCATAGGCGGGCGTCCAACTCCAGGAGGCCCGGTGCGATGACCCCGAAGATCGCCCGATTCCTTGCGCAGCACCAGCCGGCAACGCCGTGCCTTGTGCTGGATGTCGACCAGGTGGAAGACAACTTCCGCGCCCTGCAGTGCGTCCTACCGCTCGCGCGCATCTACTAGGCGGTCAAGGCCAATCCCGCGCCCCAGATCCTGGAGCGTCTGGTCCGCCTGTCCAGCCACTTCGACGCCGCCAGCGTCGAGGAAGTGGAAGCCTGCCTCACCGCCGGCGCAGCGCCGCAGAAGATCAGCTTCGGCAACACCATCAAGAAGGTCAGCGCCATCCGCCGCGCCCATGAGGCCGGCATCGACTTGTTCGCCTTCGATTCGCAGGAGGAGCTGGAGAAGCTCGCCCGCCACGCCCCCGGTGCGCGCGTCTATTGCCGCATCCTGGTGGAGAACGCGGGCGCCGACTGGCCGCTCTCGCGCAAGTTCGGCACCACGATCGAAACCGCGCGCGAACTGATGCTGATGGCCGGCGACATGGGCCTCGACCCCTACGGCCTGTCCTTCCACGTCGGCAGCCAGCAGACCACGACCCGCGCCTATGAGGTCGCCATCGCCAAGGTCGGCATGCTGTTCACCGATCTGACCGAATCCGGCGTGAACCTGCGCATGATGAACCTGGGCGGCGGATTCCCCACCCGCTATCGCGACGACGTGCCGGAAATCGACCAATTCGGCAACGCGATCATGACCGCGATGACCCGCCACTTCGGCAACAACCTGCCAGAGATGGTGGTCGAGCCCGGCCGCTTCATCGTCGGCGACGCCGGCCTCGTCTCGGCCGAAGTCGTCCTCGTCAGCCGCCGCGACCGCAACGACCCGGTGCGCTGGGTCTATCTCGACATCGGCCGCTTCGGCGGCCTGGCCGAAACCGAGGGCGAGGCGATCAAGTACCGCATCGCCACCCCGCACGACGGCACCCCGATGGGTCCGGTCGCCATCGCCGGCCCCACCTGCGACGGCGCCGACATCCTGTACGAAAAGGCAAACTATCGCCTGCCGCTCGCCCTGCAGTCCGGTGACCGCGTCGAGCTGCTGTCCACCGGCGCCTACGTCACCACATACGCCAGCACAAAGTTCAACGGTTTCGCGCCGCTCAAGGAGTACTACCTGTAATCACGGCGCTGGCACGGCACGCCCGACAAACGCCAGCGCACTGCCAGGTCGCCGGACCAGAGGCGCGTGCTGAAACGCTCAGACGTCAGCCGACGCAGCAATCGCCCGAGGTCAACCCGCAAACAGCGTGTCCCTTGGCACGCGGCCCTTCCGTGAGGGCCGCCGCACTCCTACCGAATCAGCCCCGTCAACGGGCTCGACGGGTCCGCCCCCATCCGCCGCGGCATCCGCCCGGCCAGATGCGCCAACCGCCCGGCCTCCACCGCCAGCTTCATCGCCTTCGCCATCCGGATCGGGTCCTTGGCATGCGCGATCGCCGAGTTCAGCAGCACCGCGTCACATCCCAGCTCCATCGCGATCGCCGCGTCCGACGCCGTGCCCACCCCGGCATCCACCAGGAACGGCACGGTGATCTGCTCCATCATCATCGACAGCATCGCCGGGTTCTGGACACCCAGCCCCGAGCCGATCGGCGCGCCCAGCGGCATGATCGCCACGCACCCCATGTCCTGCAGCCGCTTCGCCGCCAGCGGGTCGTCGGCGCAGTACACCATCACCTCGAACCCGTCCTTGATCAGCCCCTCGGCCGCCTCGAACGTGCCCTGCATATCCGGATACAGCAGCGGCGGAGGGCCCAGCACTTCCAGCTTCACGAGGTTCCAGCCCCCCGCCTCCCGCGCCAGACGAAGGGTGCGAACCGCTTCACTGGCCGTATGGCAACCCGCGGTGTTCGGCAGGTACGTATATTTCTTCGGGTCGACATAGTCCTGCAGCATCGGCGCCTTCGGGTCCGACAAATTCACCCGCCGCACCGCCACTGTCACAATCTCCGCCCCGCTCGCCTCGATCGCTCGGCCGGTCTCCTCCAGGTCCTTGTAGCGGCCGGTTCCCACAATCAGGCGGGAGCGGAACGTCCGGCCTGCCACCGTCCAGGTGTCTTCCGCCGCCGCGATCGCTCCGTCCATGCTCAGCCTCCACCGATAAAGTGCACGATCTCCAGCACATCACCGCTTGCCAGCCAGGTCTCGGCGTAGCGGGAGCGCGGGACGATTTCCTCGTTGCGTTCCACTGCCACCTTTTTCGTGTCAAGCTCCAGCTGCGTCAGCAGTGCGGCGACCGAAAGCGGGCCGTCCGCCGGGCCTTCGAAGACCCGGCTCTCGCCATTCAGGGTCAGGGTGATGGAACTGCTCATGGCTTGCAGTATGGTGCGCCCGCCGTTCCGCGGCAATGTCGCGGCGACCCGACACTCATTGGACCCGTATAGCTGGCTGTGCTACGCGCGCTCTCCAAGGCGGCAGGAGGACGAAACCGTTGACCCGTATCCCCATCGATCCCGACACGATCCGCGCGCTTGCTGCCGTGCTGGCCGAAACCGGCCTGACCGAAATCGAGATCGCCGAAAAGGACAGCCGCATCCGTGTCGTCCGCGGCGGCGTCGCCACCGCCGTCGCCACGCCGGCAGCCGCCCCTCCGTCGGTTGTCGCAGCCGCCGCCGCGGCGCCCCAGGCCACCACCGACCTCACGGCCCACCCTGGCGCGGTCACCAGCCCGATGGTCGGCGTCGCCTATCTGTCCCCGGAACCGGGCGCGCCGCCGTTCGTATCGGTCGGGCAGCCTGTCTCCGCCGGCCAGACCCTGCTGCTGATCGAGGCGATGAAGACCTTCAACCAGATCAAGGCGCCGAAGGCGGGCACCGTCACCGCCATCCTCGTGCAGAGCGGCGTGCCGGTCGAATACGGTGAAGTGCTCATGATCGTGGAATGATCAGTTGTTCCAGAAAATCCTGATCGCCAACCGTGGCGAGATCGCCCTCCGTGTCCAGCGCGCCTGCCGGGAGCTCGGCATCGCCACCGTCGCCGTGCACTCGACCGCCGATGCCGATGCGATGCATGTACGCCTGGCGGATGAAAGCGTCTGTATCGGTCCGCCGCCCGCCAAGGACAGCTATCTGAACATCCCCTCCATCCTCTCGGCCGCCGCGATCACCGGCGCCGATGCGATCCATCCCGGCTACGGCTTCCTGTCCGAGAACGCGAACTTCGCCGAGATGGTGGACGCGCACGGCCTGACCTTCATCGGCCCCTCGGCCGACCACATCAGCATGATGGGCGACAAGATCGCCGCCAAGGAGGCCATGGCCGCCGTCGGCGTGCCGCTGGTGCCCGGCTCCGACGGCGCCGTGCCGGACCTCGACTCCGCCCGCGCCGTCGCCGCGCGCATCGGCTATCCGGTGCTGATCAAGGCGGCGGCCGGCGGCGGCGGCCGCGGCATGAAGGTCGCCCAATCGCCGGAGGAGCTGGAGAACGCCTTCCGCGTCGCCCGCGCAGAGTCCCGCGCCGCCTTCGGCAACGACGCCGTTTATATAGAGAAGTACCTCGACCGGCCGCGGCATATCGAGCTGCAGATCATGGCCGACAATCACGGCCACGTGGTGCACTTCGGTGAGCGTGACTGCAGTCTGCAGCGCCGCCACCAGAAACTGCTGGAGGAAGCCGGCTCCCCCGCCATCACCGCCGAACAGCGCGACCGGCTGGGGGAGGTCGCGACCGCCGCGCTCCGCCGCCTCGGCTACCGCAACGCCGGCACCCTGGAGTTCCTCTACCAGGACGGCCAGTTCGCCTTCATCGAGATGAACACCCGCCTGCAGGTCGAGCACCCGGTGACCGAGATGCTCTGCGACATCGACTTGGTGCGCGAACAGATCCGCGTCGCCGCCGGCGCCCCCCTGGGCTATGAGCAGCGCGACATCCTGTTCAACGGCCATGCGCTCGAGGCCCGCATCACCGCCGAGGATCCCAGGACCTTCGTGCCCACCCCCGGCCGGGTGACCGCCTTCCATGCCCCGGGCGGCCTGGGCGTGCGCGTCGATTCCGCGCTCTACGCCGGCTACTTCGTCCCCCCCTACTACGATAGCCTGGTCGCCAAGCTGATCGTGCACGCCCCAACCCGCGCCGCGGCGATCAATCGCATGCGTCGGGCACTGGATGAGTTCGCGGTTGTGGGCATCCAGACCACGATCCCGCTGCATCAGCGGATCGTTGACGATGCCGAGTTCCAGGCCGGCGACTACACGATCCACTGGTTGGAACGATTTGTGCAGGATCAAAAGCAAGTTGGAGGGCCGAACGCATGAGCCAAGGTCATGGTCACGACCACGCGGAGGATTGGAAACACAACGGGGTCCGCGTGATCAAGGGCAATCAGCTTGACACCAACACGCCGCAGACCCCCGGCATGAACCGCGCCGCCGCGATCAACGCCGCCCGCGTCGGCGCACAGAAGATCTGGGCGGGCACCGTGCACATCCACCCCAACGCCAAGACCGGCGCCCATCACCATGGCGAGCTGGAAAGCGTCATCTATGTGGTCAGGGGCAAGGCCCGCATGCGCTGGGGCAATCACCTGGAATACGTCGCGGAAGCCGAAGCCGGCGATTTCATCTTCGTCCCGCCCTTCGTCCCGCACCAGGAAATCAACGCCAGCACCGATGAGACGCTGGAATGCGTCCTGGTCCGCAGCGACAACGAAGCCGTCGTCGTGAACCTGGATATCGAGCCGGTGGAGAAGCCGGAAGCGGTGTACTGGGTGGACCCGATCCACAAGCAGCCGGGGTAGGGGCCGTACGCGCCAGGACACGGACCCTCTCCGTCATGGCCGGGCTCGACCCGGCCATCCACGCACGACCGGTGCAACGCAGATGACCGGCTCGGCCTCCGGCCCTGACGGGGAGCCATGGCGCGCAAACACTCTTCTCCTCCCCAGCCTTTCCAATGCCCGCAGTGCAGAAACAGCAACTCGGGCACGTTCCGGGCTTGCGCGCCTGGGTCACATAAGCATATCTTTATGTA
>DASQVN010000598.1:0-2413 GCA_035640755.1 Rhodopila sp. | reverse complement strand
GAGCTGCCGGTTGGTCGTCGTCGCGCAGATGCCGCTGGAGGTGCAGGACTCGCTGTTGACGGTGCCGGCGGGGATCAACGGCCACTGGGTGCGGCTGGTGGTCGACACCGGGGCGGAACGCAGCGTGGTGTCGAAGGCGCTAGCAGAGCGGCTGCGGCTGGAGCCGGACCGGCGGTACACCACCAGCTCCCTCGGCGTCGGCGGGATGACGACGGCGGCGGACGTCAGGCTGGACGGGCTGGTGCTGGGCGGCGTGCGGTTTCCGATCGGGCGCATGGCGGTGGGCGGGTTTCACCTGCACACCGCGGGCGGGCTGGACGCCGATGGCCTGTTGGGGGCCGACGTCCTGCTGGGCTTCGATATGGACATCGACGTCCCTGGCGGGCGGCTGACGCTGTACCGGGCGCGGCATTGCGCCGACCAGCGCCCGCCATGGGCCGATCCGGTCGAGATCACCGGGGCCAGTGTGCGGCGGGACCGGCTGCTTCTGCCGGTCGAGCTGGATGGGATTGCGGGCCAAGCCTTCCTCGATACTGGGGCGCAACGCAACGTCATAGGCGGCGACCTTGCTCGGCGGCTCGGGCTGACCGAGCGGGCGATGGCGGCGGATCAACTCGTGCGGCAGCGCGGCGTCGGCCCGCGGGAGGTGATCGCCCACCTGCACCGGTTCGCGCTACTGCGGGTCGGTCCGGTGGCGCAGGCAGCGCCCGAGATCACGGTTCTGTCAGCCGACGCAGGGTTCGGCGATGCGCTGGTCGGGGAGGAGTTCCTGCAGGGGCGGCGGGCATGGATTTCGTTCCGCAACCGGCGAGTATTCGTGACGCGAAGGTCGGGGGAGCGGTAGGCACCAGCCAACCCACCCCGCCGGGGTGGGCGTGGCGGCGCGGACATGCGAGAGTGGGGACATGGATGCTGTCTCGGCTTGGCTTTCGCTCAATCCTGGTCTTGTAGCGCCCGATCCCGTCGGCGACCCGGAGCGGGGGATGCGGGAGGCCGGGTTGCTGGACCCGGCGCCGGATTATGCGACGATCGCGCGGCTGAAGCACGAGATCGTGGCGCGCACCGGGCTGCTGGGGCTGGCGGGCGTCTGGGGTGGGCGGCAGCTCGTGTTCCGGCATTTCCTCGGGTTCGGCACCGCAGCGCAGCGCACCGCCTGGGCCGGCCAGGCGCTCGCCGTGGCGATCTCCGAGCCGGGGGTGGGTGCACATCCGAAAAAGCTGACCACCAGGGCGGACCGGACAGCAGAGGGATTCCGCATCACCGGCCGGAAGGCATGGGTCAGCAACGGGCCGGATGCCGACGCCATCATCGTGTTCGCCATCACGGCGCAGGATGGCGATCGCAAGCGCTACAGCGCCTTCATCGTGCCGCGCGGGACGCCTGGCGTGATGATGCAGGACATGCCGGGCTTCCGCGCACTGCGTCCGTCCCGCCATTGCCTGCTGACGCTGGACTGCGAGGTGCCGTGCGACGCCATTCTGGGTGAACCCGGTTCGGCGTATGAACGGATGGCGCTGCCGTTCCGCGATATCGAGGATGCGGTCGGCACCTTCGCCGTGCTTGGCGCATTACGGCATGCGCTGGACCGCGCCCCGGCCGCGGACGCTCAGGCGAGAGGAGAGATCGTGGCATTGCTGTCAGTATTTGCCGCCGTGGCGGAGGTTGTGGTCCACGGTCTGGATGCTGGCCGTCTGCATCCGGGCGACCGCACCGAGATCGTGTCGCGTGGGCGCAGGCCTCCGGTTTTGCAGCCTTCCGGCGATCTGCGCGGGGCCGTGGCCGGACTGCGGCTGATGGCGGTCGATCTGGCATCCCGGCTGCGCGCCCTGGCGCCGGAGCTGCCGATCCTCGCGGATCTGGACGCGGTCCTGTCCATCGCGCAGGGGCCGCTTCGGGCACGTCTGCAGAAGCTGGGTGAGGGGTGAATGGCGTCGTCAGGCGAGGTGCGCCGCTGCCACTGGGCCGAGGGCGAGGATGCCGTGATGCGGGCGTATCACGACACCGAATGGGGCATCCCGCATCACGGCGACCGGGAGCTGTTCGAACTGCTTTCGCTGGAGGGTGCGCAGGCCAGGCTGTCGTGGCGCACCGTCCTGCTTCGGCGCGATGCCTACCGCGAGGCGTATCATGGCTTCGAGATCGCGCGTGTCGCATCGATGCCCGACAGCGAGTTGGAGGCGTTGATCCAGGACTCGCCGCTGATCCGCAACCGGCTGAAGATCTACAGCGTGCGCGACAATGCACGCGCCGCCCTGGCGCTGGCCGAGGCGCACGGCAGTCTGGACCGGTATCTCTGGTCGTTCGTGGATCATGTGCCGGTGCGCAACCGGTGGGCCGAGCGCGCTCAGGTGCCGGCGACGACGCCGGTATCGGATGCGATGAGCAAGGCGCTGCGGAAGGCAGGGTTTCGTTT
>DASQVN010000597.1:0-3613 GCA_035640755.1 Rhodopila sp. | reverse complement strand
CGGGGCGCGCCCATACCTACATCGGATATCGGACGTGCCCGCCGCACGGAGGGCGTGAGCGCGCAAACCACGCGTCCCCACAATGCTGATAACGCAGGAGAGAGAAACCGCATGGCCCAGATCAAACGGCACGCATCCGCGCAATGGCATGGCTCGGGCAAGGACGGTTCCGGCAGCCTCACGACGCAGAGCGGCACGCTCAGCAACACCCCGTACGGCTTCAATGCCCGCTTCGGCGACGGCAAGGGCACCAACCCCGAGGAACTGATCGCCGCCGCCCATGCCGGCTGCTTCAGCATGGCCACCGCCTTCCAGCTCAGCGGTGCGGGTCACCCACCCGAAAGCCTGGACTGTGACGCCAACCTTATCATGGAGCAGGTCCCTGGCGGCTGGAAGATCGCTGCCATCCATCTGGTGCTGAAGGCCAGGGTGCCCGGCCTCGACAACGCAAAATTCCAGGAATTGGCAAAAGGCGCCAAGGAAAACTGCCCGGTCTCCAAGGTGCTCAACGCCGATATCACGCTGGACGCCACGTTGCAGTCCTGACCAGCGGCGCATGATCGGTTGGGGCGGGACCTCAGGGACCCCGGGTCACGTCCCAACCGCAAACCATGGCGGCGCCGGCCCTGGGTCGGCCCGCCCACCGTCACAAGCACCACCGTCACAAGCAACTGAACACAACACGCCGGCGCGAGGTTGACGCTCGTCTCCGGCTCCATAGTCTGCGCCCATCTTAGCGCGTGATCGGCCAGGATAGATGCGTCGGAAGCTTTGAATCACGCGCTCACATTGCAGGTTAATATAAGAAAGAGCGCCGATTTGCTGATCCCTTTGCTGCTGTCTGCATCAATGTCCGTAATCCCGGTCAAGGACACCGTCTGGTGGAACGGCACCGGGGGCGTCGTCACGGAGCATCGCGAAGACAACGCCGCTGCCTGCACGCTGACATTCCGAGGCGATAACGGAACCATAGCGTTCAACTGGGAGGGCACGGGCAGAACCTCCGTCACCGTGATCGACCCTGACTGGCAATTGTCCGACGACCAACCGCTGCCCGTCGCCATGCAGGTCGGCGACGTCTGGCTCAGCAACGGCGGCAATTCCGCCGTCATCGAAGGCCAGGGCCATGGCAGCGTGATCACCTTCCATGTCGCACAGGAGATCGAGCCCTTGCTCGCCCCAGCCGACCGGATCGAGGTCCGGGTCCGCGCCGGCACCCTCTCGGTCGCCCTGAACCGGAGCAAGCTGTCCACCGTGCTGGACCGTACCCGCCGGTGCCTGGGGGTCATCCGCAGATAGCGCGTGATCGCTTAAGGCGAACCCGTCAGAACGCGGATCGCGCGCTCAAGCGATCTGCGGCGGATCTGCAACATCTACACCAAGGAAGGCATCACACTCCGCACCAGAACACAGCCGATTCCGGCGCCACCCCGCCCGCTTCATCACGGCACGCCAACCATCAACGATGCCTTGACCCGCGACCTGGACTCCACCCAGAATGTCGTTGATGACCCACAATACTTCCGTTGTATATGCATAATATGATCGAATCCGGAATTTCATTGTGAATTGAAAGAATCTGGCAGGAAGTTTACTTCCCGCTCGCGAAGATTTTATAGGTGCTCCCGTGCGTCCTCAGCCGGCTCCCCTGGGCCGATCCCACCCAGGCCAGTTCCACCGGGGCAAACCCAGTCTGCCCGTCCATCCGGCGCTCCAATAGCACCGCCATGCTACTCCTGCGGCGCCTGAACACGCGCTTCGTGCTGCACTGGCCAGTCATGGCCCTGGTCTTCGGGCTGGCCTATTTCGCCGCCATCACGCTCGGCCAGGCGACGTCCCTGCGCCCGTCGACAATCGCGACCTTTTGGCCCGCTGCCGGTCTCTACGTCGCCGCCCTACTCCTGGCCGCGCCGCGGCGCTGGCCCGCGCTGATCGCTGCAGCGGCCTGCACCAATCTCACTTGCGAAGTACTTATGCTGGGCAAGCCCATCGCCATGGTGCTCGGCTTCGCCGCCGCCAACGCCCTGGAAGCGCTTACAGGCGCCGTACTGATCCGCCTCCTGACCCGCACCGAGCGCGCCGCGATCACCCCCGGCGCCCGTCTGCGCGATACCCTCGCCGTCGCTGCAGGAGCAGCCGCCAGTCCTGTCGTGGGCGCCACGCTCGGCGCCGCCGCGGTTGCGCTGGCGACCGGCGCACCCTTCGCGGCGACCTGGCCGGTGTGGTGGGCCGCCGACGCGCTGGGCATCCTCGTCGCCGCGCCACTGGCCTTGACGGCGGCGCACGACCTCTCAGCCCGCGATCACGCCGCCCCAATTCGCCGCGGGGAGGCAACCTTGTCCTTCGGCGTGATCCTCGCGGCCGCCCTGACAATCTTCTGGCTGCCTACGCATGCGGCCACCCCGGCCTTGCCGCCGTTTCTCGTGCTTCCGCCGCTGGTCTGGACCGCCGTGCGCCTTGCCCCGCTGCCTGCCATGGCCGCCGCGGCGCTGGTCGCGGTCGTGGCAACCGCGGGCACCGCGGCCGGCTTCGGCGTCTATGCCGCCCTCGGCCTGAGCCATGCCCAATTATCCGTGCTGCTGCAGATGTTCCTCTGCGTCATGGTCGGCACCAGCCAAGTGCTGACCGCCGTCATCACCGAACGCCGCGCCGCGCTGCACCGCGTCGCCCAAGCCAACACCGGGCTCGAGGCAGCTGTCACCGCCCGAGCCCAGGCGCTCAGCGACAGTGAGGCCCGTCTCCGCGTCGCCCTCCTCGCCGCGGAACTCGGCGTTTGGCGCTGGGACGTCGCGCGCGGCATCGACAAGCTCGCATGGGATGCGCGCTGCAAAGCCCTGCATTTCCTGCCGGCCGACGCACCCGTCACCTTGGAAGCCTGGCTCGAAACCGTCGTGCCGGAGGACCGGCAAGTCGCTCAGGCCGGGATCGATCCCGCCTTGGCCCCCGACAACCCCAACGACGACTACGCCTGCGAATATCGTGTCCGGTGCCCGGACGGCACCGTGCGTTGGCTGGCCGCAACTGGCAGAGCCTTCTTCCGCACCGACCCGGCTTCCTCCGCCAGACGCCGCGCCATCCACGTTCTGGGTGTCACCCGCGACATCACCCATGCGCGTGAGGCCGAGCAGGAGCGCCGCCGCCATGAGGCGCGCCAGAGCTATCTGCTGGCGCTGAACCGGTCGCTGCACGATCTGTCCGACCCCCGCGCCATGATGCAGGCGGCAAGCGCGCTGCTGGGCCAGCACCTCGGCGCCGCACAGGTCGGCTTCGCCAAGATCGACGACGCACAGATCCATGCGCGCGTCCGCCAGGCCTGGAACGATGGCCGCGTCGCCTCCGTCGCCGGCACCTGGCGCGTGCACGACATCGGCGCCGGCCTCACCGAAGCCCTGCGCGCCGGTCACACCGTCGCCATCCCAGATATCCCCCGCGAGCCGCGCGCGTCCGACGCGCTCGAAACATACCGCCGGATCGGCGTCCGGGCGCTCCTCGGCGTTCCGCTGATCCGCGATGACTGCCTCGTCGCCCTGCTGTTCGTCCATCACCCCGAGCCGCGCACCTGGACCGCAGATGACGTCGCGCTCGCCGAGGAAACCTGCCAGCGCCTCTGCGC
>DASQVN010000596.1:0-4587 GCA_035640755.1 Rhodopila sp. | reverse complement strand
TTCATGCTCGAGGGGATAAAACGTTCCGGACTTGTGTGGCCCCCTTAGGGTCAAGCCCGGCCATGACGGTGGGGGCGAGGGGCGCGGAAACGGTTCGGCCTTTCCGCCGAGTTATCCGATGCCTGTCCGGATTAGGCGGGGGTGTAGCGGAAGCCGTCGCCCCAGGCGGTCAGGCGGCCGGCGGAGGGGGAAGGGAAGTGCGCTGTGCAGAGCAGGGTGGAGGTGTCGCAGATCTGGCTGAACACCTTGCGGCGGGATTCCCCGGCCTGCGGGCTGCTGTAGTCGGCGCGCATGCCGAGCTCGGGGTAGCGGACCTGGAGGGGGGAGTGGATCATGTCGCCGCCGATGATGGCGTCGGCGCCGGATTTGCCGATGTGGACCGCGTAGTGGTCGATGGTGTGGCCGGGGGTGGGGATCAGCTTCATGACCTCGGACAGTTCGTGCTGGCTGGTGACGACTTCGTGGCGGTTGGCCTGGACGATGGGCAGGACGGAGTCGGTGATCCAGGGCTGCTTGCCGGGGTCGGTCTTTTCCCGCTCGGTCCAGAAGGCGAGTTCGCGGTCGGCGAAGACGTATCTTGCATTGGGGAAGGTGGGGACCCAGCGGCCGTTTTCCTGGCGTGTGTTCCAGCCGACGTGATCGACGTGCAGGTGGGTGCACATGACGTAGTCGATGTCAGCGAAGCCGAGGCCGGCGGCGGCGAGGTTCTTCTCATAGCGGTCGGAGGCCATGCGGCTCCAGAACGGGTGGGTGGGGCGGTCCTTGTGATTGCCGACGCAGGAATCGATCAGGATCGTGTGGTGGCGGGTGCGTACGATGTAGGACTGGATGCAGAGCACGAGCTGGCCGGTGGCCGGGTCGATGTAGTGCGGCTGCAGCCAGGAGAGGTTTTCGTCCAGGACATCCCTGGTCAGGGTCGGGAAGAAGGTCAGGGGGTCGAACAGCGGACCTTCGGATTCGATGACGCGGTGGACGGTGAGGTCGCCGACGGTGAAGGTGAGGCTCATGCTCCCGGCTCCTTGGACGATGGGGCACGGGAAGTGTGTCATCCTGCGCGGCGAGGCGCCAGAGCAGGGTATTTCGACATCAGATCAATCTGATGGTCGTGCCGCGCGGCGGTGCCGATCACGTCGATGTTGACCAGGGCGGGGTTGACCAGGGCGGGGTTGACCAGGGGCGGGTGCGGCGCATTTCCGGTGTAGCCCAACGTCCACGTTGCAACCTGCGATTCCAATACTACCATGCAGCCACGTGAACCGACCCGGGGTGGCTTAATGGTGGAAATGGCACGTGTAGCTGGAGGCAGCTGACTGTGCCTATTACCCGGCCCCATTGTTGTGCCCCGGGGTTTCCATGCGGAGTATGTTGAATGGCGTTCAAGGTCCAGGTCGGTCCGCCACAGATCGCGATCCATCAGGCCATGACTGTGCTGGTGACGGAGCCGGACGGACAGATCAAATGGCCGAGTGACAAGGGGCTGTATTTCTTTGATACGCGGCTGATCAGCGCCTGGTCGGTGTATGCCAACGGCACGCTGTGGGACCTGCTGAACGGGGGCGCCGTCAGTTTCGATTCCGCCCGGATCTTCCTGACCAACCGGACCTTCCTGACCGAGGACGGGCCGATCACCGCGCAGACCTTGGCCTTCAGCCTGTCCCGCGTCATGGGACACGGCATGCATGAGGACCTGGACATCACCAACCATGGGCAGAAGCCGGTCCGTTTCAACCTCGAAATTGCGATGCGGTCGGATTTCGCCGACGTGTTCGATGTGAAGTCGCGCCGCGACATCCGGCGCGGTCACATCAACTCGGACTGGTCGGAGGCGCGGCAGACGCTGCGTACGACGTACCGCAACGCGGACTTTCATCGGTCGGTGGCGGTGGCGGTGGGCAAGAGCGGGTCCCGCGCCGTGTTTGCGAACGGGCGGCTGAGCTTCGAGGTGAAGCTGCCGCCGGGGGGCACGTGGCACTGCTGCCTGCTGTATGAGTTTGCCGATGCCGAGAAGCGGCACCATGCGCCGCATGATTGCGCCAGCCATGCCGAGGACTCGGCGCATGCCAAGGCGCATCGGGACTGGCGGCAGACGGTGCTGAAGTTGCGCACCAGCAACGAGGAGTTCTACCGGTTCTACCATCAGGCGATCGACGACATGGCGGCGCTGCGGCTGCCGCTGGAGGGGACCGACCACATGGTGTTCCTGCCGGCCGCGGGGCTGCCCTGGTTCATGGCGCCGTTCGGGCGCGACAGCCTGATCGTCTCGATCCAGAACATCCTGGTCTATCCGGAGTTCGCGCGCGGATCGCTGGATATCCTGGGGCGCTGGCAGTCGCAGGAGCGGGACGATTTCCGGGATGCCGAGCCGGGGAAGATCATGCACGAGCTGCGGTACGGCGAGCTCGCGCATTTCAAGCTGATCCCGCACACGCCGTATTTCGGCACGGCGGATGCGACGCCGCTGTATCTGATCACGCTGCACGCGGCGTGGCGCGCGATGGGCGACCGGAAGCTGCTCGAGAAATATCTTCCGGTCACGGAAGGATGCCTGGAGTGGATCGACAAGTACGGTGACCGCGACGGGGACGGGCTGCAGGAGTACCAGACGCGCTCGCCGGTCGGATATGAGAACATGGCCTGGAAGGATGCCGGCGACAGCATGGTCTATGCCGATGGCACGCCGGTAAAGGGGCCGAAGGCGCTGTGCGAGCTGCAGGGCTATGTCTATGACGCCTGGGTGCGCATGGCGGAGGTGTTCGATGCGCTCGGGCATTCCGACAGGGCGGCCGAGTTGCGGGGGAAGGCGGTGGCGCTGTTCGCCAGGTTCAATGAGCGGTTCTGGGACGAGGCGGCAGGCTACTATGCCTATATGCTGGACGGCGAGAAGCGGCGGGTGATGACGGTTGCCTCCAACCCCGGGCACCTGTTGTGGTCGGGCATCGTGCCGCCGGAGCGGGCGGCGCGGGTGGTGGCACGGCTGATGGCGCCGGACATGAGCTCGGGCTGGGGGATCCGGACGCTATCGAGCAAGCATCCGGCGTACAATCCGTATTCGTATCAGAACGGCTCGGTTTGGCCGCACGACAACAGCCTGATCGCGCTGGGATTCAAGCGTTACGGATTCAGCAAGGAGGTGGGGGAGATCGCGCGCGACATCAGCGGCGCGGCCAGCCACTTCCTGCTGAACCAATTGCCCGAGCTGTATTCGGGCGTGAAGCGGGACGGGGCCAATTTCCCGGTGCAGTACCTGGGGGCGAACGTGCCGCAGGCGTGGGCAGCGGGATCGTGCTTCGCGCTGCTGCAGGCGATGCTGGGTATCCAACCGGACGCGCCGCATGACACGTTGTATGTCGATCCGGACCTGCCCGACTGGCTGCCGGACGTTACGCTTACCGACCTAAGGCTCGGCCGGCGGCACCTGGACATCCGCTTCCGGCGCGAGGGTGATAGGACGGTGTGGGACGTACGGCACGGCGAGGCCGGGATGGTGAAGCAGCGCAGCGCGGTCGAACTGCGGGAGGCGCTGTGCGTCATGCCCGCGCCGGCAACGTGAGCTACGGCGTTACCGCGGGGTAGGTGCCGGCATTGGCCGTAATGGTCATGTAGGTGCTGCCGGGCAGTCCGGGCGTGTCAGGGGTGCGGCCGAAGCTCATGCTGAGCCTGCCGCTGGCGAGGTCGGCCTGGGAATAGCCTGATATGGTCAGGTTGGCGGTGATCCCGTCGGCGTTGGTGAAGCCGATGGTGAGGCCGGTATAGCCTGGCGCGCCTTCGTTATCGGCCATGACCATCTGGAAGTCGGTCTGGTCCACGCCCCAGACGGTGGCCTGGTCTCCCTGGTGGAAGTTGACGACCGTGGAGGCGGTGGAGGCGGTCATGCCGCGGGCATCGACGTAGAACAGGTCTGTGGCGCTGTACTGGGTGCCGACCAGGAAGTTGGAGCCGCCGCCGCCGTCGAGCACGTTCACGCCGGTGCCGGCGCCGACCATGGCGACGCTGATCGAGTCAATGCCGGGGCCGGCGTGGATGAAGTTGTTCGGCTTTGTCGCCTGGATGTTCAGGTTGTCGGCGCCGATGGCGACGAACTGGTTGTCGATGCCGGCGACGGTGCCGGAATATTTCGTTCCCGTCACCCACTGCGACACGCCCGTCGTCGTGTCGGTCACCAGGAACTGCTCGGCCCCGTCGGCAGGAGGCGGGGGCGGTTGCAGGATGGTGGCGGGCGGATGGTCGGAGGCTGGGGTGAAATGACCGGCGTCCTGCTGGACCGCGGATGTCTTGGATGCCCAGCCGTCGAAGGCCAGCGCCTGGATCGCGATGTTGCTCAAGGTGCTGCTGCGCAGGATGGCGATGTCCTGGGTGGTGGTCTGGTACAGCGCGGAAAGATCGCGCAGCGTCTGATCCTCGACCGAATCGATCGTCTGGCCGCCGGCCAGCGTCGCGGGATCGACCGATGCGGTTTCGAGCTGTTCCAGCGCATTCAGCAGTGCCTGCGGTACGGACGGGTCCTTCGTGCCATCGGGCAGGACGGCGTTCTTGGCCCCGTTTGGGCCGTAAAGGTGCGGCAGGATCAGTACTTCCTGCTGGGCCAGG
>DASQVN010000595.1:0-3228 GCA_035640755.1 Rhodopila sp. | reverse complement strand
TTGCCGCCAAAGGCGAGGCCCGACGAGACATCGTCGCGCTTGGCCCAGACCTCGATGCCGAGTTCGGCGGACAGGCGCGGCAGCCTGTGGATGGGCGACGGCCAGAAGCCCAGCCTATGGCGGGGGAACCTGGTTTCGAGGTCGAGGGGCATGGGGAGGCTCCGTTTCGGGTGGCAGCGGGAACGTAGCCGATCGCGCAGGATGCCACAGGGGGTGATTCAGGGGGGCTATCCTGGATAGCGGATGTCGAGGACTTCGAGCGTTTCGATGCCACGCGGCGTGCGGACGGAGACCTCATCGCCGATTCGGGCCCCCAGTAAGGCGAGAGCGACGGGGGAGCCGATACTGATCTTGCCCGCCGAGAGGTCCGCTTCGTCCACGCCGACGATGCTGACGGTGATCTCCTCGTCGCGTTCAGTCGCATAGGTGACGGTGGCGCCGAAGAACACGCGGTCGCGCTGGGGCTGCTGGGCGGGATCGACGATTTCGGCATGGGCCAGGCGATTGGAGAGGAAGCGCAGGCGGCGGTCGATCTCGCGCAGGCGCCGCTTGCCTTCCTTATAGTCGGCGTTCTCGCTGCGGTCGCCGTTGCCGGCTGCCCAGGCGACGATTTCCACGACGCGGTGGCGCTCGGCCTTTCGGGCGGCGAATTCGGTGCGCAGGTGGGCGGCGCCTTCGGGGGTCATGTAGAACTTGCCGCCAGGCAGACGGGGCGGGGCATCGTCGTCATCGTCGAGGTCGGACATGGGACGTATTTGTTGCTTTGGACATGGCGGCTGCAAGGGCGGCGTTCAGATAACGCGGTGCAGAAGCGCCTGCCCGGACGCGAGGCGGCGGCAGTTTTCGGCGGCGAGGGCGAAGCTGCGATCGAAGGTGCCGGTGGTCAGCCAGCCGATATGCGGCGTGACAATGACGTTGGGCAGGGCGAGCAGCGGTTCCTGCGGCTCCGCCGGCTCGGTTTCGAAGACGTCGAGGCCGGCGCCGCCGAGGTGGCCGGAACGCAATGCGGCGACCAGGGCCGGCTGGTCCACCAAACCGCCGCGAGCGGTGTTGATCAGCACCGCGCCCGGCTTCATGCGGGCGAACGCCTTGGCGTCTATCATGCGGGCAGTGTCGTCGGTCAGGGGGACGTGGAGACTGATGATGTCGGATTCGGCCAGGAGCGTGTCGAGCGGAACCCGGCGGCCGATGGCGTCCGGGACGGGATTGCGGGCGGTGTAGACGATCCCGCAGCCGAGGGCGGCGAGCACAGGGGCGAGCAGGTGGGGGATAGCGCCGTAGCCAACCAGTCCGATCGTGCAGCCGCCGAGTTCGTTGATGCCGTCCTGGAGCGCGGTGTCGGTCCAGATACCGGCGCGCAGGGTGGCGTCGAAGCGGGGCAGGCGGCGCAGTACGGCCAGCATCAGTCCAAGGGTTAGCTCGGCGACGGCGCGGGCGTTGGTGCCGGGGAGATTGCAGACCGGGATGTTGCGGGCTTTCGCGGCATCGAGGTCGATGGTGTTTACGCCGACGCCGATCTTCTGGATCAGGCGCAGCCTGGGTGCACAGGCAATCATGTCCGCCGTGCAGCGTTTCAGCACGTGCCAGAGGATATCACACTCGGGCAGCAGGCGTGAGAGAAGTGCATCGTCGGATTCGGGGCAGATGCTGACGCGCAGGCCGGGGATCGCGGCCAGGCGGGCGGCGAGGTCGCGGCCAGCGGTGTGGTGGAAGACGACGTTCATGCCGAGGACAGGCCCAGACAAGAGGTGCCGGCGAAGCGGGCGCGGGGGCCGAGGGCTTCCTCGATGCGCAGGGCCTCGTTCCATTTCGCCATGCGCTCGCCACGGGTGAAGCTGCCGACCTTGAGCTGGCCGGTGCCCCAGCCGACGGCGAGGTGGACGATGGTGGTGTCCTCGGTCTCACCGGAGCGGGCGGAGACGATGCCGGCGTAGCCGCAGTCAATGGCGGCATCCCAGGCCTGGCTGGTTTCGGTCAGGGTGCCGCGTTGGTTGGGTTTCAGCAGCACGCAGTTGGCGGCCTTGCGGTTTGCGGCGTCGCGGATGCGGGCGGCGTCGGTCACCAGGAAGTCGTCGCCGACGATCTGCACCTTGGTGCCGAGCTGGGCAGTGAAGGCGGCGAAGCCTTCGGGGTCATCTTCGGCGAGGGGGTCCTCGATCGACAGGATGGGGTAGCGGGCGATCCAGCCGGCGAGCAGGCTGATCATGCCGGCGCTGTCCAACTCGCGACCTTCCAGGGCGAGCTTGTAGCGGCCATCCTTGCCAAATTCCGAGGCGGCGATGTCGAGGGCGATGCCGACCTGTTCGCCGGGGCGGAAGCCTGCCCGCTCGATGGCGCGCACCAGAGTGTCGAGGGCCTGCTCGTTGGTCGCGAAGGCGGGCCACCAGCCGCCTTCATCGGCGACGCCGGCCAGGGTGCCGGCTTCCTGCATGAGTTGGCCGGCGGCGCGATAGACCTCGGCCGTCCAGTCCAGCGCCTGGGCGAAAGTGGCGGCGGCCGGGCACATGACCATAAAGTCCTGGACATCGACGCGGCCGCCGGCATGGGCGCCGCCGCCGAAGATCTGGATCTGCGGCAGGGGGATCAGGTCGGCTTCGGGGCCGCCGAGGTAGCGGAACAGTGGCTGGCCGCTGGCAGCGGCAGCGGCGTGGGCGGCGGCCATGGAGACCGCAAGCACGGCGTTCGCGCCGAGGCGGGACTTGTTCGGTGTGCCGTCGAGCTGGATCAGCTTGTTGTCCAGGCTGGACTGGTCGGCGGCGTCAAGGCCAAGCACGGCCTGGGCGATCTCGGTACTGACGTTGCGGACGGCGCGGGTGACGTCGTAGCCGGCGAAGCGGTTGCCGCCGTCACGCAGGTCGAGTGCCTCGCCGCTGCCGGTGGAGGCGCCGGCGGGGGCGATCGCGCGGCCGACCGCGCCGTTGGCCAGGACGACGTCGGCCTCGACGGTGGGGCGGCCGCGGCTATCCCAGACGCGGCGGCCGTGGACGTACGTGATTGCCGTGTCGGTCATGATGCGCATTCCTTTGCCCAGGTGTCCGCAACGGCTTGTAGCCGATCCGGCGGGTCTTGCACCCCGGCGCGCGCGACGCGGCGGACACGGTCCTTGTCTGTTTCCTCGGTGATGTATTCGACGGGGGATTTGCCGTCGATGCGGGCGAGGAACAGGGCCGGCAGCAAGGCGGCGGCGCGGGCTTCGAGCTGCGCCGGAGGTTCCCAGGTGACGCCCTG
>DASQVN010000594.1:0-4751 GCA_035640755.1 Rhodopila sp. | reverse complement strand
ATCCACCTGGTCGAGATGCGCGCCTCACAGATCAACGGCTGCGCCTTCTGCATCCACATGCACGCGACCGAGGCCCGCGCACAAGGCGAGTCCGAGATGCGGCTGTACATGCTGAATGCCTGGCGCGAATCCTCGCTCTATACGCCGCGGGAGCGCGCGGCCCTGGCCTGGACCGAGGCGCTGACCCGTCTCGCCGATACTGGGGCGCCGGAGGAGGACTATGAGCTGCTCAAGGCGCATTTCACCGAGGCCGAGCAGGTGAACCTGACGCTGGCGATCGGGGCGATCAATACGTGGAACCGGCTCCAGGTCGGGTTCCGCGCGGCGCACCCCGTGGACAAGGCGGCCCATGTCGCCTAACCCCGGCACTGACGTGGTCGAGGCGCACCGGCCCCGGCTGGTGCGCCTCGCCTACCGCATGCTCGGCTCGGTCACCGAAGCCGAGGACATTGTTCAGGATGCCTGGCTGCGCTGGCGGCGCGCCGACCGGACGGACGTGCGGGAGCCAGGGGCTTTCCTGGCCCGCATCGTTGCCCGCCTGTGCCTGGACGCGATGAAGTCGTCGCGCGCCCGCCGGGAACTCTACGTCGGAAGCTGGCTGCCCGAGCCGCTCATCGAGCCGGAGCCGGACGCCGCCGACCCAGACGAGCTGACGCTGACCCTGATGCTCGCGCTGGAGCGGCTGTCGCCGTTGGAGCGGGCTGCCTTCCTGCTGCATGACGTGTTCGACGTGCCGCTCCATGATGTCGCGGCCACGTTGGATCGGGATGCTGCCGCGGTTCGCCAGCTCGCGGTCAGGGCGCGGCAGCACGTACGCGCGGCCCGTCCGCGCTACCCCGTGGCGCGCGAGGAAGCGGACCGGGTGGCGCTTGCCTTCTTCCAGGCCTCCAGCACCGGCGACCTGGATGCGCTTCGGGCCATGCTGGCGCAGACCGTGGTGGCCCAGGCGGATGGCGGGGGCAAGGTGCGCGCGTTCCTCAACCCGATCGTCGGGCGCGACCGCGTGCTGCGCATGTTCGAAGGACTGCACCGCAAGCAGATCGTCCATCCGGCGGCGTTGATCCGGCTGGAACGGATCGACGGCCTGCCCGGTTATATCAGCCGCAGCGGCGACGGCGTGCTGCAGACGACGGCGCTGGCGATCGAGGACGGCCGGATCGAGGGCATCTACATCACCCGGAATCCGGACAAGCTGATCCACATCGCCAGGATTGTGGCCGCCTGAGGGCAGCCGAGACGGCACGGCCCAAGGTGATGCCAGCGAGGGTATGCGCTGACCGGTTCCCGTCGGCCGCCATTATGGGGTGCTGACGGCCATGATGGGGGCTCCGGCCGCCATGGCCGAGGCTCAGGCCATGGCCATCGGGCGGCCGATATCGATCTCGGCAATGCCGGCGGCGGCAAGGCTTTGCAGTTCGCCGCGCGCCCCCAGGGTGACAGGTATGCTGACGTTTTCCTTGTAGCCCGAACCGGCCCAGGGGACCGAGCCCCAGGGGTTGCGCAGGGTCAGGGTGGTGATCCCGTTTTGCGTGGTGAGTGCCTCGAACATGTAGGCGTGGCTGCCGACGAGGCCGTAGGGCAGGTTGCTGGCGTTTCGCGTGTCAAATGTCAGCAGGTCGCCCAGGCTGATGTCGCTACGCAGTTGCGTCAGCGTCATTGCGGTGGGCGCGGACCAGGCTGCGGGCTGGCCGGTCAGCACCTCCATGGCGATGAATGGGTAGCCGCCGTTGCCGATGGCGTTGTAGCCGCCGTAGAGCTGGGCATAGGCTTTCTCGATCACCTGCGGCCAGATTTCCTGCTGGCCGCCGACCATGGCGCGGCCGTAGTCGTTGACGGCCTGGGTCGGGAACTGATCGGTGACGGTGACCTGCACCGGCTTGAAGCCCGTGGTCCAGTAATTGCTGGCGTTGAGCAACGCCCCGTTCGCGGCCCTGTACAACGTGACGGTCTGGGTTCCGTTGCCGTTGTCGTGGATCATGCCGGTGATGGCCTTGGGGTGGAACAACGCTTCCTCCCCGATCGAGGACAGCAGGTAGCAATCGCCGAGTTGACCCTGGTTGATGTCGTTGATGCTGATGGCGGAGGTGTCACCCGCTTCGGTGAGGAAGAGGTTGCCGGTGGCTGCCGGTGCGTATGACGTTGTTGCTGCGGTGGTGCCTGTTGTGTACGGATCCGGCTGCAGCCATGATGCAGTATTATCGTTGTCATCGGACGACAGGAAGCTACTGTCGTCGGTCTTGTGCGTTCCGATCTTCTGATGGCTGGCCGGCATGTCTTGTCCCCTTGTTTGGCGGGACCAAACTGCCAACTCTTTGCTAAAGAATCGTAAACACGTAGTGCATCTGTATTGAAGATGCGGAAATTTTTATTGTTGTTATTATTGTATTCTATCGGATTGACAATTGATTAGACTATGCGCCCTTGACGTTGCCCTATGTGGTGAACCTTGCGCCATCATTGGGTCACCCGGCCCTTTACGGACTGCCTCCACGCTCTGGCAGGGTGCGGTTCGTTGTGGCACCGCCGTCGGGTGGATGGCCGGGTCGAGCCCGGCCATGACGGCAGCGTGCGGGCCGCGTGGAGCCGGGCCAAGGGGCCGGGGCGGTCAGCCGGCGGCTTCGAGCATGGCGCGGGCGGCCTGGACGAGGTCGAGGGCGTCGTCCTCGACGGCGGTGTCGCGCTTGTCTGCGGCCTCGTAGGCGGCTTCGGCTTCCTGCAGGCGGCGTTCGGCATCGACCTTGCTGATCTCGGTCACCGGAACGGCGTGGGTGGCGAGAACGGTGCAGCGTTCCGGGGTGATTTCGGCGAAGCCGCCGTCGACGAACAGGCGGTCGGTGATCTTGTCGCCGTCATACAGATCGATGGTGCCGCCGCGCAGCATGACGATCATCGGTGTGTGGCCTTCGAGCACGCCGATGTCGCCCTCGGAGGCCGGGATGACGACCATGTCCACTGGTCGGGAGAACAGCAGGCGCTCCGGGCTGACGATTTCGAGATTGGTGGCCATGATGGTCTCTTGCGTGCTGATGGGCCGGGTGGCGGTGAGGTCCCGGGGTGGATGGCGGGGTGGATGGCCGGGCTGGGCCCGGCCATGACGTTGCGATGGGTCGGGACGTTGCGATGGGTCAGGCGGTGGCCTTCATGGATTCGGCCTTCTTCACGGCCTCCTCGATGGTGCCGACCATGTAGAAGGCGGCTTCGGGCAGATGGTCGTACTCGCCGGCGCAGATCGCCTTGAAGCTGCGGACGGTATCGGCGACGGGGACGAAGACGCCGGGGAAGCCGGTGAACACTTCCGCCACGTGGAAGGGCTGCGACAGGAAGCGCTGGATCTTGCGGGCCCGGGCGACGACCAGCTTGTCCTCTTCCGAGAGTTCGTCCATGCCCAGGATGGCGATGATGTCCTGCAGCGACTTGTAGGTCTGCAGGATGCGCTGGGTTTCGCGCGCCACATTGTAGTGCTCTTCACCGACGATCCGCGGATCGAGCGAACGCGATGTCGAGTCCAGCGGATCGACCGCCGGATAGATCCCCAGCTCGGCGATCTGGCGGGACAGCACGGTGGTGGCGTCGAGGTGGGCGAAGGAGGTGGCGGGCGCCGGGTCGGTCAGGTCGTCGGCCGGCACGTAGATCGCCTGCACCGAGGTGATCGAGCCCTTCTTGGTCGAGGTGATCCGCTCCTGCAGGGCGCCCATGTCGGTGGCGAGCGTCGGCTGGTAGCCCACCGCCGAGGGGATGCGGCCGAGGAGTGCGGAGACCTCGGCGCCGGCCTGGGTGAAGCGGAAGATGTTGTCGACGAAGAACAGCACGTCCTGGCCTTCCTCATCGCGGAAGTATTCCGCCATGGTCAGGCCGGACAGGCCGACGCGGGCGCGGGCGCCCGGCGGCTCATTCATCTGGCCGTACATCAGGGCGACCTTGGAACCGTCGGTGACCTTGCCGTTCTGGTCCATCCTGATGACGCCGGCATCGATCATCTCATGGTACAGGTCATTGCCCTCACGGGTGCGCTCACCCACGCCGGCGAACACCGACACGCCGCCATGCGCCTTGGCGATGTTGTTGATCAGTTCCTGGATCAGCACGGTCTTGCCAACGCCGGCGCCGCCGAACAGGCCGATCTTGCCGCCCTTGAGGTACGGGGCGAGCAGGTCGACGACCTTGATGCCGGTGACCAGGATCTCGGCCGACGTGGCCTGATCCTCGAACAGCGGGGCTTCGCGGTGGATCGGGTCACGCCGCGGGGCGTTGACCGGCCCCTGCTCGTCGATCGGCTCACCGATCACGTTCAGGATGCGGCCCAGGGTCTCCGGACCGACGGGGACGGTGATGGGACCGCCGGTATCGACCACTTCCTGGCCGCGGACCATGCCGTCGGTGCTGTCCATGGCGATGCAGCGGACGGTGCGCTCCCCCAGTTCCTGGGCGACTTCCAGCACCAGGGTGCGGTCCCCGATCCTGGTGTGCAGGGCGTTCAGGATGAACGGCAGGTCGCCGGTGAACTGCACGTCCACGACGGCGCCCAAGACCTGTGTCACCCGACCGACGATGTTGCTTGCCATTCCGTGTCTTCCTTTCGTTCGGGATCAGACGGCTGTCGCGTGGATATGCGCCTAAACAGCCTCTGCGCCGGAGATGATCTCGATGAGTTCCTTGGTGATGTTGGCCTGGCGGGCGCGGTTGTAGTTCAGCGTCAGGCGCTTGATCATGTCGCCCGCGTTGCGTGTGGCGTTGTCCATGGCGGTCATGCG
>DASQVN010000593.1:0-2906 GCA_035640755.1 Rhodopila sp. | reverse complement strand
CGAATCCCGTGACATCCGGCGCCCGCAGGAAGGGGTTTGCCTTCAATTCCTCCCGCAGCACCGAGGGCACGCTCGGCTGGCCCGCAGCGCGCAACTGCTCGACCTTGCCGACGAAGGTGTGCAGATCGGCATTGTCGGGATCAACGGCGAGGGCAAAACGCGCGTTGCTCTCGGTATACTCGTGGCCGCAGCAGACGAGTGTCTCGGGCGGCAGGCCAGCAAGCTTGCGCAGGCTCGTGAACATTTCCTCTGCGGTGCCCTCGATCAGGCGGCCGCAGCCGAGGCTGAACAGCGTGTCGCCCGACAGCAGCACGGCGCCGTCGGGGAAGAAGAAGTTGATCTGGCCGCGGGTGTGGCCGGGGGTTTCGATCACGCGAGCGGTGGCGTCACCCAGTGTCACGGTGTCGCCTTCGCGCACCGCGTCATCGAGCTTCGGCAGCCGGTGCTGATCGGCAGCGGCGCCGACGACAGGGCGGCGGAAACGGGCCCGCACTTCATCGGTGCCGGCGATGTGGTCGGCATGATGGTGCGTCAGCAGGATCATGTCGAGCCGTCCGCCCGCCTTCTCCAGCGCCTCGATCACCGGATGCGGGTCGGCCGGATCGACGATCGCCGTGGCGCCCGTGCTGCTGTCGCGCAGCAGCCATGCATAATTGTCCTTCAGGATGGGAACGGGAGTGGCTGTTACTGGCATGAGAGGATCCCTAGCACTCGTTCACTCGTTCGAACATGGACCGGCATGTTATACGCTGACGACATGACAGCCGATGCACACATGACCGAGGCTCTTGGATCGGCGTCCCTTGGGGCGGAGTCCCTGGGCACGATGGAGTTCTATGGTTCGGCCAAAGGGGCCGTCACCGCCCGGCTGCTGCGCGAGCGGCTGCACGCCCTGTGGCCCATGCTCCGGGGAGACTCGATCCTCGGCATCGGCTTCTGCGCGCCATACTTGCGCCTATGGCGCGATCAGGCAACGCGCTGCATCGCCCTCACCCCCGCGCACTTCGGCGCGATCCGCTGGCCCGCCGATGCGCTGAACCTCTCCTGCTCGGCCGAGGAGGACAGCCTGCCGTTTGCCGACCTGACGTTCGACCGCATCCTCCTGGTACATGGGCTGGAGCTGGCCGAGAACGCGCGGCGGCTGCTGCGGGAGACATGGCGTGTGCTGAAGGATGACGGCCGGCTGCTGATCGTCGTGCCGAACCGCACCGGATGGTGGGCGTACCGGGAAAACTCGCCCTTCGGGCATGGGCGGCCGTATTCGCCCGGGCAACTTGGCCGGCTGCTCGAGAACGCGCTGTTCCGGGTGGAGCGGCGGGATGCGGCGCTATGGGTGCCGCCCTTCCAGGCGCGGCTAATTCTGCGCAGCGCCCCGCTGTTCGAGCGGGTCGGCCGGCGGATGATGCCCGGCCTGGCCGGCGTAACGCTGGTGGAGGCGGTGAAGGACGTATATGCCGCGATGCCGGTGAAGCCGGCGCCGCGCCGCCGGTTGGTGTTGGCGGACGCCGGGGCACTGGTCGCAGTGCCGGTGCACCAGGAGAGCAGCCCGAGCGGATCGCACTGCAGACGGTGAATTTGACCCCTCTGGCCGGCCCCTCCATGATGTTCGCCTTCATCTGGTCCTACGCGCCATGCCAGTTGCCGACCGGGCTGATGCTGGACAGGTGGGGCACACGCAAGACGGCGGCGCGCTGCATCGCGCTGTGGTCGGCGGCAGCGGCGCTGACCGGCACGGCCACCAGCTTTCCAGCCGTGTTCTTCACTCGGCTCCTGCTCGGGATCGGTGAGTCGCCGACGTTCCCGCTCGTAGGCGTGCTGCTGGTGATCGGCGCAGTGGTGACGCTCACGATGACGCATCGTCCGGTGGGGGCGCATCTGGCGCCTTCCGCTGCGGCGGCTTGAGGAGGCACCGTGTCTCCATTATCGAGATTGGTATTCACTCTCCTTCTCGCCGTCGGCATCGCGTCTCCAGCCTGGGCGGATGAACTGCTGCAAGTGGCGCCGCATCGCGCCGCTCTAACCCCAGACGCAGAAGCGCCACCGTTGTTCGGGTATCTGGCGCGTCCCGCAGGGCCGGGGCCGTTCCCGGCGGTGGTTTTGCTGCACTGGTGCTCTGGTTTCGGTCCCCATGACGTCGCCGCCGCTGCCCGGCTGAAGTCGTGGGGCTACGTCGCTCTCGCCCTCGACAGCCTCGGCAATTCCAACCGACGCGAGCAGGGTGGCGGAGCGTATCCGGAAGCCGCGGATGCCTATGCAGCGCTGCATTACCTGTCAGGGCTCGGCTTCGTCTTGCCCCATCGGATCGCGATCATGGGGTATTCCATGGGCGCGATCGCCGCACTCGACGCCGTTGAGGCCGGATCGCTCAAGTCCGCGGATCATGAGCGCTTCCGCGCCGCGGTTGCATACTACCCGAACTGCACAGGAAGTTCCGGCGTCATGACGGTCCCCACCCTCATCCTGATTGGCGAGAGGGACGATTGGACACCCTCCGCGGCATGCAAAAAATGGCCGCCGGAGAAAGCGACATCGGCATCACGCGCGGGAAAGGGAAGGGTGCGCCCGTTGATCTCGTAGTCTATCCGGGTGCCACACATGCCTTGGACGCACCTGGCCCCTCACGCAACTACCTCGGTCATGTCATGGAATATGACCCGATGGCGGCCGGAGATGCCGAGGCACAAGTCCGCACGTTTCTCCAACGAACATTGCAGTCACCCGGATAGCGAACCGACGGCGGGAGGGCCGTTTCGCAGACGCGAATGCGCCGCGTCTGTTGCGCCGTCCTACGGTCAGAACCCCGCCTCGGCTTCCATCGCAAGGTCGCCGGCAGCATTGCGGGCCCACAGGGCGGCAGCATGGGCCTCGGGACGGCCGTGCACCGAGAATGGGGCGGTGTCGAACAG
>DASQVN010000592.1:0-6209 GCA_035640755.1 Rhodopila sp. | reverse complement strand
GTGCGGCGCGATGCTGGCTGGGCGCCCGTTACCGATCTGAACGCGGCTATGGCCAGGCCAGAGCGACGCCAGCCGCACTGCCTTCATGACGCCACCAACCTCATCGGGATGCGGCTGGAACAGCAGGCCATAGCGTCGCAGGCTGCGCTCCATTCGCAGCAATGGCCCGATCTTGATCGATGACCAGGTCGGCGCGAAGAGGCGTGCATTTGCCTCCTTGGCCATGATGACCGCATGAAAATAGGCGTAGAAACAGTTACCCATTCCCGCCCCTGCCACCCTGATGATGCCAAGGTCGGGTCCGCCCGGCAGGCTTGGATAGACCCAAGGAGTCGTGTTTCCGCGCATCGGTACCCTTTGGCT
The DNA here is from genome assembly GCA_035640755.1 of Rhodopila sp. Taxonomy (GTDB): domain Bacteria; phylum Pseudomonadota; class Alphaproteobacteria; order Acetobacterales; family Acetobacteraceae; genus Rhodopila. The sequence goes on along the minus strand of DASQVN010000592.1, from coordinate 5,846 downwards.
ACTCGGTTGCAGAGCCGCCGCACAGCAGTCCTGTGATGCGCCGGCATTCGTCAGCCGAATACATGAGATCGGCAGTCGGGATCGCCGCCACCGATCGCTTCAACGCAGCGTACCACGTAGGGGTCAGCGTCGTGATGAAAGTCTCCAGATCAATCTCCGGGTTCCGCACGATCACGCCTGCGCCTCGCGCGGCCAGCCATTTTGCCGTCTCGGTTCCCGCCAGCGCAATGGGGGGACAGTTGAAATATCCGCCTTCATAAATTCGGTTCGGCAATAGCCAATCCGCATTCTCGCCGCCCTGCCACAACTCGATGGCCCATGTGAGGTCTCGATCGCCATAGAGTGAGCCCAGATCGGACAGGGCGTAGGGTCCTCGGAACCGCATGTTCGGCAGCGGCAGGTGCCGATCGATCAGTGACTGCAACGCCCCCGTCGGGCGTCCGCGCAGCTCCACGTCAATGAGATCGGGGTGGCGTTGCGCAAGATCACGCAAAATCCCGAAGCTGCGCGTGCAGCGCAGGATCCCGAACCAGCCCACCCGCCATGGCGGCCGGTCCCTGGTTGCCTGTAGCTGCGGCCGCCCGGGCTCATTGGCGGGAGGCATCCGCTTGTTCTCTGCCACGATCACCGGCGGCAGGCGCACCCCCAGGCGGTTGAAATGGTGCGTCAGAAAGCCTGGCGAGCTGACGATGAACGCGCTCGACCTCCGCAACAACCGCCTCTCACACACCCGCAGCATTCTGGCGCTCAGACCGTGCCGCAGAAGCAGCCCATGGATGTCCAGACATTCGTAAGCCAATCGGGTGCTGGCACCAGACCAGATCCGTGCGCAGTCGGCGATTACCGCCATCTCGAGATTACGGGCCAGAAGCACGTCGGACTGTCTGATCAGTTCCTTCCAGCGTCGGGCGGCAAGCGCCTGCCGCAACACCGTCAGCGCCCGATGGCGAAATCGCGCATCGTAGGTCTGCCCGAGGTCGATCGCATCAACGCCTGCGACCTGGCTGACCGGTTCGCCGGCACGGCGGAACCCGATGATCGCCAGACGAGCACCACCCAGGCGAAGCATTTCCACCCGCCGAGCAACTGCCGCATCCGAGAGGTCGTTCGCGAAATATGTGATGTGCATGGCGGTCTTGAGTGCACCTTACGGCAGCTCAGCGAAGCGTGGCCGCTACGGCCGCCTTGCCACGCGCCAGAGGCTCCGGCCTGTCACGGGATCGGGCGTTGCAGGCCGGCTCGCGCTCTCCCGAGAGCACTTGCTCAAACGCATCGGTGATCCGTTCCACATCGAACACACGTTCGGCATAGGCTCGGCCGTTCGCACCCAGTTGTTCCCGCAAATGCGGATCAGCGCGCAATTCGGCGGCGGCGGCCAGGAACCCTTCGGTATCGTCCGGATCGACAACAATGCCTGCGTTCGCCCGGATCACCGTGCGGGCCGCAAGATTCTCGCGCGGCGCCGCAAGCAGGATGGGCCGTCCCGCACACAGGTAGGACTGCACCTTTGAGGGCACGGCAAAACGGCCCGAATCCCGGTCGATCATGGCGACCAGCACGTCGGACGTCCCAAGAACGTCCGGCAAGGCCTCCGCCGGCTGCAATGGCAGCAATGTCAATTGCGGGAGGGCGCGGGCCGAACGGGCCTCAGTCAGATGGCGAACACCGATCCCTTCGGCGACCACGACGATGCGCGTCCCCGGCCAATTCTTTGCCGCAAGCTGCGCCAAAAGCTCCGGCTTGTGCTTGGCACCGAGTGTCCCCGCATAGACGAAGTTCAAATAGCCGTCGAGCGCATGGGCGCGTGACCATGGGTTCGCCTTGGGCCTTGGGCGGATGTCGCCGACGGCAGCCCAATTCTCGATGACAACGACCTTCTCCCGGTTCCCCGACCATGTCGCGGCGCGCTGCACGAAGTCATCGGTAATCGCGACCACGGCGTGGCTATCACGCAACTGGCGCCGCTCCAGCAGCTGATAATACCAGCCGACAGGTAACCCGAGGACGCCGATCCGCCGCTGCAACAGGACGGTTGCGGCGATGCTGTAAAAATCCTGCAGCCAATAGACGAACCTGATACCCATCGACTTGCAACGTCTGATGATCAGGCTTTGCGCTTCGGTTGGCGTGTTCCCGGAGATGACGACGTCCGGCGCAAGGCTCTGGATAAAGTCCGCCACGCGCCGCCCGTATTCGCGATCCTTGAACCGGCGCTGAACCAGTGAGGTCTTGTCGTAGCCGTGGCCGACCGCGATCGCCTCGACCCGCAGTGACGTCCGGGTGTCGGTGCCCCGCGCGAAGGCTGCCTTGGGGCCCGGATCCTCACTGAAATACAGATGGGTAACGTGGTGCCCGCGGGCTGCCAGCGTCTGGCTCAGATGGATCTGAAAGGGATGGCCGGCGTAGTCATGAACCAGGATTTTCATGCCGCCTCAAGCTCGGTCATGCCATAGCCGCCGTAGTAGTCACCCTTGTCGATGTCCCTGGGACTGACACGGACCAGCATTGTCCTGACCTTCTTGCGATCCGCATCGGGGAACCGCTGTGTCGCTTGCGTTACCAGGTCGGGTGACATGGCGCCGGCGCGGACGATGAACAGCACATGCTGGCAGTACTGGGCGAGCAGCAACGGATCGGCGACGCGCAGCACGGGCGGACTGTCCAGAATGACGAAATCGTAGAGGGCCCGGCTCTCCTCGATCAGTCTGGGCAAATGCTGGGAGTTTATGGCGCTGACCGGGTTGCGGGACTTCCCGCTGGCCAGCAGGCAATCCAGCCCCGAGCTGGAACATCCAACCACCGCTTCGGTCCAGGGCACAGTTCCCGCCAGCACGGATTCCAATGTCCGGGTCGGGCTGACGCCCAGGACGGAGGATAGCCTGGGCCTGCGCAAATCGCCTTCCACCAGCAGCACGCGGAAGCCATCACCGGCGTAGGTTTCGGCCAATGCCGCCGCCAGCGTGGTCTTGCCCTCGCCGCCTTCGCACGACGTGATGAGAACCGCTTCGCCCTTTTCCTGCGTTTCCGCCCGCAACGCCACGGACAAACCCCGCAGTGTTTCAGACACTGCCGGCACGTGCGCGATCGCCTTGACCCCGGCGCGCCCCTGGATCTCGCGCCGCTTGATTTCGGGCAGGCTGCCGACGACCGGCAGGCCGCTCGCGATGGCCAAGTCGAGCGCCGTGCGGACGGTTGCGTTGAATACGTTGCGTATGATCACAATCGCGCTCGACACCAGGATTTCGAAGACGGCCCCCAGGACCAGCGCCGGCATGGCCAAATGCCGCGCCGATGTCGGAGCGGCCGGAAACAGGATGCGCGCCAGCGGCGCCTGCGCCATTTCCTGCATCTGCTGGTCGGCCGCACTCTTCTGGAAGGCGGCGTACATCTGCCGCTTGGCGTCCACGTCGCTGCGCAGCGCGTTCAGTGTCGTCCCATCGACGGACGACGCCTGCGAGGTTGCCGCATCGCTGGCGAGCGCCGCTTCAAGGTGCTTCACCGTTGCGCCGGCAATATCAGCATCGCTTTTGATCGACGCCGCGATCTTGTCCGTTTCGTGCTGGATCTCGGCGCGCACGCTCCTCAGCGCATCGTTCAATGGTCCGCGGCGGGGGTCCGACGGACCATACCGCGCGACCTTGCTCACCAGGTCGGATTCGCTATCGCGATAGCGCTGGATGGTTCGCGACGCGAGAACCTCGGGCAGGACGCCGGCACCAAGCCGGTTCATGGCATCCACTTTGGCCTGTTTCTTCGCCAGGTCCATGCGTGCCGCCGCAAGCTGCTCCTGGTTCCGACTAAGCTGAACCGAGGCAGCCAGGGAGCCCTGCACTTCGGGTACCGAATGCTGCCGCAGGAAGCTCTCGAGCTTCTGCTGCGCCTCATCCGCTTCGGCCTTCATCGCGGCAGCCCGCTGTGCCAGCAGCCGGCTGATCTCGTTGGCTCGCTGTACCTTGGCCTCGGCGCGATCCGAGATATAGGTGTTGATAATCGAATCCAGAACCGACAGTGACCGCTCACGCGTGCCCGCGGTGAATTGCAGCACGATGACACTGCTCTGCTCGGTGCTGCTCAATCGTAGATTTTTCTGTATATATTCTATCGCCGAGCTCACCGCCGCGTCATCGGTATTGCCCGGCTCGTTCCCGCCGGTCAGTGTCGCCATCCAGGATCGCAGCCGGTCGACCACGGCCGCGCCGCCCGATGTCACCCAGGCCGGCACGGGGATGGCCGGCGAGAGGTCGGCGGCATGCTCAAGATGCGATGCCCGCACCACCTGCTCGATCAGGCCACGCGAGCGGATGATATCCTCCTGCGTGCGGAGGATCTCCTCCTGTGTCGCCGGGCCGTTGCTGGCGGCGCCCGAGCCGGCCGGCCCTGCGCGAGCGCTGTCGAGCACGACCGCGCCTTGGCTGACGAAGCCGTGGGGGAGGAACCGCACGATCGCGATCGCCAAGATGGCGCCCAGCAGGCCGGCCATCAGGATGGACCATTTCCGCCGCGAGAGCAGCGGCAGGAGCGCCGCAAGACTGATCGTATAGGCGTTCACGCGGCCTTCTCGCGCGGCTGGTTCCATCGAACCTGCTGCTCGATCCACGCATAAGTCGGCTCGAGGCCGGCTCGCAATGACTGCGCGGGTGCCCAGCCCAGCCTGTCCTGGATCAGGCGATTGTCGGAGTTGCGCCCGCGCACGCCCTGCGGTCCTGGGATATGGCGCTTGCTGATCCGCTTGCCGGCGATGTCGGCGACGAAGTCGACCAACTGGTTGATGGTGACCATCTCCTCGGACCCGATATTGACCGGGCCCGGGAAGGCCGACCGCGTGAGCCGCAGCATGCCCTCGATACATTCATCGACATAGAGAAACGAGCGGGTCTGCTCACCGTCGCCCCAGACCTCGATTTCATCATCGCTGCCGGCCTCGGCGACCTTGCGGCAGATCGCTGCCGGCGCCTTCTCCCGCCCGCCGCACCACGTGCCATAGGGTCCGAAGATGTTGTGGAACCGGGCCACGAATGTCTGCATCCCGTAATTTCGCCGGTAGGCAAAGTACAGCCGTTCGCTGAACAGCTTTTCCCACCCGTACTCGCTGTCGGGCGCAGCAGGATACGCCGAGTCTTCGGTGCACAGCGGGTTGGCGGGGTCCTGCTGGTTGTACGCCGGATAGATGCAGGCCGAGGATGAATAGAAGATGCGCCGAGCGCTGCGGCGGTAGCAGGCATCCAGCACGTTCAGGTTGATCATGGCCGAATTGTGCATGACGTCGGCATCGTGCTCGCCGGTGAAGATGTAGCCGGCGCCGCCCATGTCCGCCGCCAGCTGATACACCTCATCGAACCGGCGATCGAATACCGAACGGCAGAAGCCCGAGTCGCGAAGGTCGCCGACGACGAAGTCGTCCGCTTCGCTCTCGGAATATTCGTTGTGCTTCAGGTCGACGCCGCGGACCCAGAATCCCTCCTGCTTCAGTCGCCTGACCAGATGGCCGCCGATAAATCCTCCAGCGCCACACACGATGCCGATTCGTCCCATTGGCCAACTCCGGTCGCGACGCCACGTCTCGGGACGCCACGTCTCTCGCACATTATTTGCCCTGCCTTTGAGGGTAGTAGAAACCGCAGCATGACAGGTTCACATGTGAATGAGCCGGCAAGGCAATGAGGTTAACAAACCTCCATTGTGCTTTCGTGGCATCATGCCGCCCCTCGCGCCGCTTGTTCCACCCGCGATTCCGGTTTCGTGTCTCGTCCTGGTCTGTTCATGGCCTGGTCTTTTTATGACCAGGGCCTCGCAATATTTGATACATCGGTGACGATTTCTCCGATCATTTGGGAAATATTGCGCTC
>DASQVN010000591.1:0-6952 GCA_035640755.1 Rhodopila sp. | reverse complement strand
GCGCCTTATGCAGACTGTGGCTATACTGTCCTTACCGGCGCATCGAGGACGTCAGATGAACGACAGTCAGCGACCTCTCTCGATCGAAGACGCCATCAGGCAGGCGCGCGACATGGACGCGCCGCTGAGCCAACGCCTGGCCATGCTCGCTGAGAGCGTCCAAAGGCTGGCTCCGTCAGCGTCTAACGCTGTCGACCGAATGGCGGCCCGTCTGCGCGAGGCGGGCGCCGGCGAAGCTGCCCCAACCATTGGCGACCTTATGCCGCGCTTCATCCTACCCGATCAGGAAGGAAAGCTTGTCGATCTGGATCGGGTCCTGGCCAATGGACCTGCTGCTATCGTTTTCACTCGCGGCCATTGGTGTCCGTTCTGCCGGCTCAACACCCACGCGCTTGCGCGGATTGCCGGCCGGGTCCGGGAAATGGGGCGGCAACTCGTGGCGATAACACCCGAACGCCGCCGCTTCACGGGCATGCTCCGCACCGAGACGAATGCAGAGTTTCCGATCCTGACGGACATGGACAATGCCTACGCGTTTTCGCTGAACCTGGTGATCTGGGTGGGCGAGGAGCTTCAGGAGATCATGATGAAGGGCGGCCGCGACCTGCCGCTGTATCAGGGCAACCCGTCCTGGCTGTTGCCGCTGCCCGCGACATTCATCGTGGCTTCATCGGGCATCATCGCGGACCGGTTCATCGACCCGGACTACCGCAACCGGATGGACACGGACAGGCTGCTAGCTTCCCTTTCCGCCGCTTCCTGACGGTTACGCCACGCTGGCCACATCCCAGTCAGCGGAGCGCAACAGGTTCAGCAGCGTTGCCGCAACCGGCGAACGCTGCCGGCCCGCGACCGCATAAACCGCAACCGCACGGTTGATCCCCAGCCCGCGGACAGGCATGCGCCGGAGCTGCGGCGAGAGCAACATGCTGACCGGTGCGAGAGCAATCCCCGCATTCGCTTCCAGAAGAGAGACCAGATCGTTGTCCGTCTCGACCTCATGCGGATTGCCCGGGACCACGCCGCTCGCCGCCAGCTCATCCGTCACCGGCTGCGCCATCTCGCAACCGCTCTGGCATAGGAAACGTTCGCCCGCCAGCGCCGCAACGTCCACGTCATTGCGGCGCGCCAACAGATGGTTGGCGTTGACGATCAGTTCATAGGGTTCGTCAAACAGCGGCCAGCGGTCCAGTCTGTCCCAGCTTTCCTCCAGCGGGCCGGCTATCCCGATCTCGGCTGTGCCGTCCTTCAGCATCGTGGCGACATCCGCCCCACTGCCGCGCCGGATCTTCAACTGCGCGCCCGGGAATGCGGCGAACATCTGGCTCAGAGGACCGACGAACAGCGCCATGCTGACCGTCCGCGACACCGCGAGCGAGAGGGGCGCGATGTCGTTGCTTTTCACCGCGCGGGCCAGGCTGCGCGCCGACGTTGCGGCATCATGGCACTGCTGCATCAAGGGCAACATCCGCCGGCCAAGCTCCGTCAGATGGGAGTTGCCGCGCTCGCGGCGGATCAGGTCGCCGCCCAGCTCTTCTTCGAGTTGCTTGATGGCCCGCGTCAGGGCGGGCTGGGTGACGTTGCAAAGCTCCGCCGCGCGCGTGAAATTGAGCGTCTGCGCCAACGTGACGAAGTAGCGAACCTGCTGCATTTCCATGTGCGCCTTCCCCCAGGCCGGGCGAAATCGTGTCAGCGAACGCCGGAACGCCGCTCGGGCGGCGCAGGGCTATGCACCGCCCGATGATAGGGTTTGGGAACGCGCGGACGCAACAAGGCCGCGTCAGTACGTGATCGCCAGATCCGGCGCTTCGGATTCGTGGAGGATTGCGCCTTCCAGCTTATCCACCGGCTTCTTCCAAGGGGCCATTTTCAGCATCCCCAGAGCGTGCTGATAACCTGCCAGGCGCCGCTGCCGGATCCCTTCGCGGCTGAAGTCGATGTCTTTCAAATGGTCCTCGTGCTGCAGCCGGGGCGCCAGGAGGCGGACCACATGCATCTGCGTCAGGCAACCCCAGCCGGCATATTCCTGGACCTCAGGATCGTCGCGCAGTTGCGAGGGAAGCTTCTCCGTCAGCTCCGCGATGATATGCCGCAGCCGGTGGAGCTGCTTCTGCTTCTGAATGTGGCTCGCCGCTCGGCTGGAATACTGCACATCCTTCTGCCGATTGCCGACGTCCCAGATGCTGCGCGGCTCCGGCCCGTGCGGATTCCACAAATGCACGGCGAAGATCAGGGAGCTGCGCCTGGGGTAGTCATCGAACACAGCCTCGACCGGCGTGTTGGAGAGAATTCCGCCGTCCCAGTAGAGATCATCATCCACACGCACGGGCGGAAAGGCCGGCGGCAGCGCGCCGGAGGCCATCACATGCTCAGCGTCCAGACGCATATGCCGGCTGTCGAAATAGGTCATTTCACTGGTTCGGACATTGGCCGCGCCGACAGTCAGGCGGCAGCCGCCGGACTCGATCAGTTTGAAGTCAACCAGGCGGTTTAGTGTATCGCGCAGCGGCGCCGTCCTGTAGTAACCGGCCGCTTCGGGGCGGAGCGGCGTGTGCCGGCCCGCGAAGGCCAGCGGGTTGGGCTCGAAGAAGCCCTTCACGCCGTGCGCCATCGTCATCCATGTCGCCATCATCGATCCGACCCCGGGCCATTCGGCAAGCATTGTCTGCCAGTCGGAATGCTCGACCTGCGACCAGAATGCCAGCAGGCGCTCCAGCCGCCGTTCTGGAGGGTTGCCGGCGATCAGGCTGGCATTGATGGCACCGATCGAGGTGCCGATGACCCAGTCCGGCTCGATACCCGCCTCGTGCAGCGCCTGATAGACGCCGACCTGGTAGGCGCCCAATGCGCCGCCGCCCTGCAGCACGAGAACGATCTGGCCCAGCGTGCGGCGAAGCTCCTCGCCCAGCGGGATCTGGGCGTCCGTCGAAACCATCGTGTCCATGTCGGATCTCCTTCATGCCCGGATAGGCGTTGCCAAAGGCGCATTGTATGGACGCAGCAGGGCGACCAGCCCTAAACAGGCCAACAGCACGGCCACGATCCCGAGGACGCAGCCGCTCCAGCCCCAGGCCTGGAAAACCGGCCCAAGGATCGCGGTACCAACCAGTCCGCCCAGGTAATAGGCGGCGAGATACATGCCGCTGGCGGCGGCTCGCTCGCCCTGCGCGGCGGCGCCGACGATGCCTGTCGCGATGGCCTGTGCCAGGAATGTGCCGACGCCCACCAGTGTCAGGCCCGCCAGGACGACGGGAAGCGAAGGTGCGATCAGACAGGGCAGGCCAAGGACGGCAAGGCCGAGAGAGCCCCACAGTCCGCCGCGGCGCCCCATCCACTCGACGACCGCGCTCGCAAGCGGCGTCGTGAAGATCGATGGCAGGAATACGAAATACACATAGCCCAGCGTCATTGGGCCGAGCACGAAGGGCGGTGCGGCCAGGGCGAAGTTGACGTAGGTGAATGTCCCCAGAAAAACGAACAGGATGCCGAAGCCGATGGCGAAGGTCACCAGCAGCGTCGGGTTGCCGGCATGCCTGCGCCAGATGCGCGCGACAGACAGGGACATCGTATCCGCGGCGCGCGCCGTCCCGCCCCGCAAGGCCAGTGCCGCCAAGCCCGCGCCGGCGATGTTCAGCAGCGCGAAGCCAAGAAAGTTTGCGGGCAGCCCCAGATGGTCGGCCAGCGCCGCGGAGAACAGCCGGCCGACCAGGTTGCTTGCCACGTTGCCGGTGATATAGGCGGCAAAGGCGGTGGTGGCGGAACGCGCCATATAGGCCTCGCCCAGATAGGCAAGCGTCAGGCAGAACGCCGTTGCCATGAACACGCCCTGAAGCACGCGCAGCAGCGCGAAAACACCGAGTGGTGGCATCGTGCTGAGCAGAGCGGTCGGAATGGCCAGCAGCAGCAGGCTGACCGTGACGCCGGCGCGGCGGTCCAGCCGGTGGCTGAACGCAGTAATCGCCAGACCGGCGGAGGCCATGCCGAAGGTGGTGGCGTTGACGGCCACGCTCATCATCGCCGGGCTGACGCTGTATCTACGAGCCAGGGTCGGCAGGATCGCCTGCGTGCCGAACAGGTCCACGACCGTCAGGAACGCCATCAACCCGACAACCATGCCCCGGCGCAGCGAGTGACCCCTGTCCGCGTGTGACTGGTGTTGCATAGAAACCTCCATCTGGGGGGCCGGCCGCGATGGGCCGGACCCGGGGGGAGCTACATCATGTGCGGATCGTCCTTGGTGCGGAACAGATCGGCCGACAAGAGCACGACCTGCTCCGTTCCGGTGTTCTTCCACCAATGAGAGGTCCTGTGCGTCTCGGGCGTCGAATCGCCGGCCTTGTGCACGATCGGCACCGCACAGGTGCTGGCGTATTCGGTGATTTCGCCAGAAACGATATAGATGAGGGCCGGCCGGTCGCCATGGCTGTGCCAGGGCACGACGCCGCCCGGCTCGACCACCAGCTTGCGCAGGCGGAACAGGCGATCATTGATGCCGACGGGCTCCTTGGCGAGCTCTGTGGACGCGATGACCGTATCGGTGACGCCCTTCGCGGGCAGGTTGCTCATGGCCTGGCCGTGGCCGCTGGGAACCACCTTATCGGCGGGGCAGGATCCAGCGAAGGCTGGTGTCAGGCCCGCGATCGCAATGAGTCCTGCCGCGGCAGCGACCGCGTTGCGGACAGGCGCGTAACGGCTCTTCGGGGGTGTCGTCATCGTTGCTTCCTTTCCTGAATGGGCACCGGCGCACTGGCGGCGGTGGCACTCATGTTCATCAGGTTGCAGTGGCGAGAGAACTGCCTTTTGGCTTTCGTTCTCATAACCGCCGGTCATGGCCGCAGAAGAGGACAGGGCTGCCATAAGCGGGTGGCATCATCTCAATCGAGAGTCGGCATTGGCCGGCGGCGCCCGAGCTCAGCATCCTGCAGCCGACTGAAACCGCTTTCGCAGGAGGTTATGCATGACGCACGTATCGACACGGATGGAACACAGGCCGCAGCCGCTGCTCGGCCGGACCGCGCTGGTCACCGGATCAACCAGCGGGATCGGACTGGCGATCGCGGAAGAACTCGCCGCCCAGGGCGCCGCGGTCATCCTGAACGGCCTAGGAGATCCAAAAGATATCGAAGCGACCTGCCGTCGCATCATGGACCAGAGCGGCGCCACGGTCCGTTATAACGACGCGGACATGAGCAAGGCGGACGCGGTCGTCGGCATGATCGAGTGGGCCGTCCAGGAGATGGGCCACCTGGACATCGCGGTCAACAACGCCGGCATCCAGCATGTCGCACCAATCGAAACTTTCCCGCCCGAGAAGTGGGACGCCATCCTGTCCATCAACCTCTCGGCCGTCTTCCATGCGACGCGGGCGGTGCTGCCGGTCATGCGCGCCAACGGCTGGGGGCGCATCATCAACGTCGCCTCGGCGCATGGGCTTGTGGGCTCTGCCTTCAAGTCAGCCTATGTCGCGGCGAAGCACGGCGTCGTGGGCCTGACTAAGGTCACGGCGCTGGAAGCGGCCGAGGCAGGCATCACCTGCAACGCCGTCTGCCCCGGCTACGTCTGGACCTCGCTGGTTGAAAAGCAGGTGGCCACGCAGGCGGCGGCGCATGGCATCTCGCCGGAGGAGGTTATCCGCACCGTGATGCTGGCCGAGCAGCCGACGCGGCGCTTCGCGACGGTGGAGGAAATTGCCGGTGTCGTGTCGTTCCTGTGCAGCCCGGCCGCTGCTTCGATCACCGGAGCGGCAATTCCGGTTGACGGCGGCTGGACCGCGCACTGACGCAGGGAGGAACCAGTTATGCAGATGGGAGCCCGACAAATGGCACCGCGACATGCAGCACCTAGTCGGACAGAACACAAGGGCCTTCTGACCACCCGCGGCCTGCGCTCAGCACATGCAAGACTGAAGCGACGGATGAGACGTTTTCTTCCTGCCGCCGGCGCTGCAATCTGGCTAGCTGTTGGGTTTGCCGCATACGCGGCATCGGCGGACGAGCCAATACCGCCCGGCATCAGCGACGGCGTGGTCACGGTGCCAAGCGCCTATTCATTCTCGGAGACTATTGACCGTATCAAGCAGGCGGTTTCGTCCAAGGGCATCATGTATTTCGGCACGCTTGAGCAGAGCAAGCTCGGTGCCGCCGCCGGAGTGCAGGTGCGGCCGTCGGTGCTGCTGGTGTTCGGTAACCCGGTCCTCAGCGCGCAGTTTCTCGGCGGCAACCCGCTGGCAGGATTGGATTGGCCCGTGCGCCTGGTTGTCCTGGAGGACGCGCAAGGGCAGGTTTGGACAGCCTACTCCGACTTCGCCTGGATCGCCAAGCGGCATCACGTCACCAACCGGGACGGGGCATTCGCGATGGCAAGCCGCGTCATCGCGTCGATCAACGACTCGATTCGGACGAAATAACAGGCCAGGTAGCAGCTCGAGGACTCGCCATGCGCACAGAGTTCGACGCCATTGTGATCGGGGCCGGTCAGGCCGGCCCGTCCCTCGCCGGCAGGCTGACGGCGGCCGGCATGCGCGTTGCCATCATTGAGCGGAAGTTCTTTGGCGGCACCTGCGTCAATACTGGATGCACCCCCACCAAGACACTCGTAGCCAGCGCCGCGGCGGCGCACATGGTACGTCGTGCCGCAGAATATGGAATCCGCGTCGAAGGCAGTATTTCGACCAATATGCAAAGCGTGAAAGCACGTATGGAGGCGGTTTCTCGCCAATCCCGCGACGGCGTGGAATCCTGGCTACGCGGCATGCCGAACTGCACCGTTCTGCAGGGGACGGCACAGTTCACCTCCTCTCACACGGTACAGGTGGGCGATGACGACCTCCACGCGGAGCGCATCTTCATCAATGTGGGTGGTCGCGCGCTCATCCCGTCGTTCCCCGGGCTCGATCGTGTCCGCGCCTTGACCAACACGACAATCCTACAACTCGATGAAGTGCCGCGGCATC
>DASQVN010000590.1:0-2705 GCA_035640755.1 Rhodopila sp. | reverse complement strand
GCTTCGTGCCGTGCTCGACAGCCATTCGGGCGAGGAGCCCTCCGGCGGATCATCGATGTCCTCGACGGTGAAGGAGGACCTCGATGAGACGCCGTTTCGACTGTGGATACGCATGGAATAAGGACCCCGTTTACGGGGTGATCGGCATCCAATCGGAACCCCGGCGAGGATGGGTCCACAGTGGCTTCCGTAGGGGACACGGGAGCCGGTTTGGGGATGCTGGTAGTGGAGACGATCGCAAAGATCCGTCGCGCGTTTTATGTTCAGAAGAAGCCGATCAAGGCGATCTGCCGCGAATTTCGGGTGTCGCGGAAAGTCGTTCGGAAGGTGATCCGGTCGCAGGCAACCGAGTTTCGCTATGAGCGGGGCCGCCAGCCGCTGCCGCGGATCGACCCGTGGCGCAATGAGCTGGACGAGCTATTGCTGGCAAACGAGGGCAAGCCGGGACGCGAGCGCCTGACGCTGATTCGGATATTTGAGGAGCTGCACGGGTTCGGCTACCGGGGCAGCTATGATGCGGTTCGGCGGTACGCAAGGAGGTGGCGCGCTAAGCGCGGCGCCGCCATGGCGGAAGCCTATGTCCCGCTGAGTTTCGCGCCGGGCGAGGCGTACCAGTTTGACTGGAGCCACGAGGTCGTGCTGATCAACGGCACGACGGTCACGGTCAAAGTAGCGCACGTCCGGCTGTGCCACAGTCGGATGCTGTTCGTGCGGGCCTATCCGCGCGAGACCCAGGAGATGGTTTTCGACGCGCACAGCCGCGCCTTCGGCTTCTTCAAGGGAAGCTGCACGCGCGGCATCTACGACAACATGAAGACGGCGGTCGAAACTGTATTCATCGGCAAAGACCGCCAGTTCAACCGCCGCTTTCTGCGGATGTGTGGCCATTACCTGGTCGAGCCAACCGCCTGCACGCCGGCCGCGGGTTGGGAGAAGGGGCAGGTCGAGAACCAGGTCGGGGTGGTTCGTGAGCGCTTTTTCACGCCACGGCTGCGGGTGGCGAGCTACGAGGAGCTGAACACCTGGTTGCTCGACCGATGCATCGCCTACGCCAAAGCGCACAAGCATCCCGAACTGACCGACCGCACAATCTGGCAGGCGTTCGAGGCGGAGCGCCCGCAGTTAGTGCAGATTACCGGGCCATTCGACGGGTTCCACCCGACACAAGCTTCGGTCTCGAAGACCTGCTTGGTGAGATTCGACAATAACAAGTACTCGGTCGCCTCGCGCGCCGTGGGCCGGCCGGTTGAGATCCAAGCCTACGCCGATCGCGTTGTCATCCGCCAGGATGGCGCAATTGTGGGCGAGCATCGCCGCCGCTTTGGCCGCGGCGAGACGATCTACGATCCCTGGCACTATGTGCCGGTGCTCGCCAGAAAGCCCGGCGCGTTGCGTAACGGCGCCCCCTTCAAGGACTGGCTGTTACCGGCCAGCCTGGAGCGCATCCGGCGTAAGCTGCAGGGTTCGGACGATGGTGATCGCCAGATGGTCAAGGTGCTGTCGGCGGTGCTGACCGACGGCTTGGCGGCTGTCGAGGCGGCCTGCGCCGAAGCCCTCGCCGACGGCGTCTATTCCGCCGACGTCGTTCTCAACATCCTGTCGCGGCAGCGTGATCCCGGCCCGGCTACAACGATCCTGACCCCCGAGGCGCTTCGGCTGCGACACCTGCCGATCGCCGATTGCGCCCGCTATGACAGCCTGCGGAGAGCTTCCTAATGGAGCGTACCGATATTCTCGAGCTCATGTCGACGCTCAAGCTCTACGGTATGCGAGCGGCCTACGATGAGGTGATGACCACCGGCATCAAGCGCCGGCACGAGCCGCCGCGGATCGTCGGCGATCTGCTCAGCGCCGAGATCGCCGAGAAGCAGGCGCGCTCGATCAAGTATCAGCTGACCATTGCCAAGCTGCCGCTGGCCAAGGACATCGTCGACTTCGACTTCACCGGCACACCGGTCAACGAGGCGCTGATCCGCGATCTGGCGAGCGGCACCTTTCTGGCCGAACAGCGCAATGCAGTGCTGATCGGAGGAACCGGCACTGGCAAGTCGCATCTGGCGATAGCTATTGCGCGAGCCTGCATTCGCGGTGGCGCCAGGGGCCGCTTCTACACCGTCGTCGACCTCGTCAATCGGCTGGAGAGCGAAGCCCGCGCCAGCCGGCAGGGGCGGCTCGCCGAATATCTCACCCGCATGGACTTCATCATTCTCGACGAACTCGGCTACCTGCCCTTCGCTCAGACCGGCGGCCAGCTGCTCTTTCATCTGATCAGCCGGCTCTACGAGCGCACTTCGGTCATCATCACCACCAACTTGGCTTTTGGCGATTGGCCCAGTGTGTTTGGCGACGCCAAGATGACAACCGCGCTCCTCGACCGCCTCACCCATCATTGCGAAATCATCGAAACCGGTAACGAGAGCTGGCGCTTTAAAAACCGCGCCTGAGTGCCACCCCGGCTTGCCCCGGTGGGCAAACAGGCACCTCCCACGCGCGCCGCTCCGTCGCTCGTGAGGGCACTGCGCGACGCGCGCGGGGCCCTCCTGTTCGCTACCGGGACAAGCCTGTCCCAAGGCCCGTGAGGGGTTCCTATTCAATGCCGATCCGGGGTCCCGATTGCTTGCCGATTGACAGCTCAAGAGCCTCTGCGTCGGTTTTATCGCCGTTGGCAACAGGGACGCTGAGACACCGAAGCAGACAATCGAATT
>DASQVN010000589.1:0-2676 GCA_035640755.1 Rhodopila sp. | reverse complement strand
TGCCGCCTCCAGCATGGCACGGACGACCTCGGGCGGCGTCCGGACGAATCGCTCACCTCCCAGCTTCCGCATTCGCTGGTTGATATCGAACTCCGCCCGTTGTGCCGCCGCGATCATAGCGCGAGTGATGCGCATGTGCCTGACATCCGAGAAGGACCCTGACCGGCGGGAGATCAGGTGCCGGCCAGGGTGACCAGAACACTGGTAACAGGCACATCTTGAGATGGTACAGAAACAATTAACAATTCACGAAAGCAATCCACGCCGCTGTATGCGGCCCCCATTGCGACACGTCACTGTTCGATGTGAATTACCTGTTGCTTGAACACTGACCATGCGCGCCATGCGCGCATAATGTTCCTACTATGTTCGAAGCCTTCGATGCACCGCTGCTTTGACCCTATCTAAAGATCAATGTCAGGCGCTGTTGCGCCTCGTCCATCCCAGACCGCCTGCGGCAACCCCAGCGAGCCTCCCGGGATGGCTCCCCGGAGGCTCGCCGCCGAAGGTCCACGCGCTTCCAGGTCACATGGCGGACCTCAGGCCATCGCCTCGGCGCGCGCGTTCCGCCGAATAACCTGGGGCGGCTGGCCAAAGGCACGCAAAAAGGCACGACGCATGCGGTCGCGATCGGCAAATCCGGTTTCCCGCGCAACGACGTCGATCGAGTGGCGGCCCTGTTCCATCATCAGCCGGGCAGCCTCGACGCGCAGGTTCTCGACCGCTTTGGCGGGTGACTGGCCGGTCTCGGCGTGGAACGCCCGGCTGAACTGCCGCGGACTGAGATGGGCAGCCTCGGCAAGTTGCTCGACGGAAAGCGGTGTTTGGAGGTTTTTCTTTGCATAATCCAGCGCGCTTTGAATGCGATCCGATTTGGGTTCCAGTTCCAGCAACGCCGAATACTGCGACTGCCCGCCCGCGCGCCGGTGATACACCACAAGCTTCTTCGCCACAGACCGGGCCACTTCGGCGCCCACATCCTTCTCGACCATGGCCAGTGCAAGATCGATCCCCGCGCTCATCCCGGCCGACGTCCAGATCGGGCCATCGATGATGAAAATTCGATCCTCCTCCACCCTCACCTCGGGGAAACGCGCTTGGAACGCCCGCGCGTGGAACCAGTGGGTGGTCGCGCGCCTGCCGTTCAAGAGACCGGCTTCGGCCAGGATGAACGCACCGGTGCAGATCGAGCCGACCCGCCGCGACGTCGGCAGCGCCCCGCGCAGAAACGCGAGAAGGCCGGGCGTCGAAGGGGTAATGGCGGTGTCGCCGAAGACGATCAGCGTGTCGAAACCGGCATCGTCCAATGCCTGCGTTTCGACCACGACCCCGACCGAGGAGCGCACCGGTCCCCCCGCCTCCGACAGCAGGCGCACGTCGTAGAGCGTCTCGCCCAGGGCCAGGTTCGCGAACTCGAAGACCGAGATCGCGGCAAAATCCATGACCTGGAAGCCGGTTTCGACGATGAACCCGATCCGCTGCATGGCCATCTCCTGTGATGTCCCAAAACGTCGTTTATACGACATTTCGGTCAACGTCCAGATCGACTACCTCTCCGGCCATGGATGCGGGCATTCCGCCCGCAAGGAGGACAGCATCGTGGCTTCCATCGAAAACAAGGGCACGGCTCTGATCACCGATGCCTCATCGGGCATCGGCGCGGTCTATGCCGACCGGCTCGCCCACCAGGGTTACGACCTGATCCTGGTCGCCCGCAATCGCGACCGGCTGCAGGAACTCGCCAATCGGCTGACCACCGAAACAGGCCGTTCCGTCGAGATCGTCACCGCCGACCTCGGCAGTCCGGCGGATCTGGCCGGGGTCGAGACCGTGCTACGCACGGATGCCAGCGTCACAATGTTGGTCAACAATGCCGGCGTCGGCGCCACGGCACCGCTGCTCGGTTCGGATATCGCCAGGATGGACGATATGATCGCGTTGAACGTTGGCGCGCTCACGCGGCTGACTTATGCCGCGGCGCCTGGGTTCGTCGCCCGGGGCGGCGGAACGATCGTCAACATCTCCTCGATCGTCGCGATCTCGCCGGAAACGCTGAATGGCGTCTATGGCGGCAGCAAGGCATTTGTGCTGGCGTTCAGCCAATCGCTGCACCACGAGCTTGCCGACAAAGGCGTGCGCATTCAGGCGGTGCTGCCGGGCGCGACCGCGACAGAATTCTGGGGCATCGCCGGCCTGCCGGTTCACAACCTGCCCACCGCGACCGTGATGTCGGCCGAAGACATGGTCGACGCCGCCCTCGCCGGGCTGGAACAGGGCGAGACCGTCACCATCCCGGCCCTGCCGGACAAGGCCGAGTGGGAGGCATTCGATGCGGCGCGGCGCGCGATGTCCGGCCGGCTTTCGAGCGCCGTCCCGGCCGCCCGGTACAACGTCGGGCCCTCTCAATCGACAGGAGCGTGACATGGCAAACGCAATGAAGGCAGCCGGTCTTGCCGGCGTCCTGGCAGTGGTCCTGGCGACTGCGGCCCCCGCCTCATCCACCACTCAGCCCGACAGCACGCCGCGCCAAGGCGAGGCTGTGGAGACCAAATTGGATGCCAGCACCTCGGCCGTCACCTACTGGGTGAGCGAAACGGACGGCTGGCATGTGGTGACCACGGTCGACTCCGTTATCGGGCGGGACAGCAATACGGAACAGCACACCGTGGTGCGCTT
>DASQVN010000588.1:0-2891 GCA_035640755.1 Rhodopila sp. | reverse complement strand
TCCCAGCGCTTCTGCCGATCGCCGCATTTGCTGTCGTCTGCACCACCGCAGTGACGTTCCTGCTCATCGAACGGCCGGCCATCCGGGCGGGCCGCCGTCTCGCGCAGCACATCTCTGGCCGCCCGGTCCGCGTGGGCGACCCGCAGCTGAAAGTCGCTCCGTAGGGCGGACAGCCTCAGCGCCGCGCCGCCATCGCACCGGTATTCCGCCGCTCTTCCTCCGCTCGCACCGACTCCAGCAGATAGTGCGGCCCGAGGTCATCCAGCCTGACCGCCCCGATCTGCCCCATCACCAGATCGATCTCGCGCTGGAGGATGGCAACGGCCTTCTTCACGCCTTCCAGCCCCCCGGCGGTCGCGCCATATAGCGTCGCGCGGCCGGTCAGCACGAAATCCGCCCCCATGCACAGTGCCGCAACGATGTCGGAGCCGCGCCGCACGCCGCTGTCCAGCAGCAGCGGCACATCCGGTCCCACGGCGGCACGGATCATCGGCAGCATCTCCAGCGATGAGGGCATATTGTCCAGCTGCCGGCCGCCGTGATTCGACACGATCAGCCCGTCCACGCCCATGCCGATCGCGAGGCGCGCATCCTCCGGGTGCATCACGCCCTTCAGCAGCAGCTTGCCCGGCCACGCGGCACGGATCGCCTCCAGATCCTTCCAGGTCTGGCTCGGATCGGGCGTCTGCGTCGCAAACAGGTCGGCAACCTGCGCGGGGGTCGAGCCTGCGGCGGCATACGACTCCCAGTTGGCAAACATCGGCAGGCCGCCGTGACGGAAATAGTTGATCACCCATTCCGGATGCAGCATCGCTTCCAGGATCGTCGGCAACGTCATCCGCAGCGGGCGGACAAAGCCGTTGCGACGGTTGCGCTCCCGGTTCGACGAAACCGGCACATCGCAGGTGACCGCGATGGTGGAGAGCCCAAGGTCCGTCGCCCGGCGCACCAGATCGAGCTGGAACGACCGGTCCCGCGCGCCGTAGATCTGGTACCACAGGTTCTTCGGCGCCAAGCGTGCGGCCGTTTCCATCGACACGTTGGCCGCCCCCGACATCAGGTACGGGATATTCAGCTCATGCGCCGCCTGCGCCAGAAAGAGCTCGGCGTCCTTGCGAAACGCGCCGGCCAGACCGGTGGGCGCGATGCCGAACGGGCTGGAAAAATCATGGCCGAACAGCGTCGCCGTCTGCTGCCGCTTCGACGTATCGATGTAGTACCGAGGCACGAGCCGGACATCGCGGAACGCCTGCGCGTTGGTGCGCAGCCCCACCTCGTCCTCCACGCCGCCTTCGATGAAGTCGAACATGATCCTCGGCAGGCGGCGTTTGGCGATGCGCTTCAGGTCGTCAATGTTGATGGCGCGGTCGATACGGCTCATGCGTGTGCGATTCCTGTCCCCATCCCGCCGATGGCCGGCGGAGTTGTCTGCCAGCGGACCGGGAACGCTACCAGCCACCGACGGCGGGGGCCAGATCCTCAGAATGGAAGAAGCCGACTGGCCGGATCCCGCGCGATCTCCTGCTCGATCTCGCGTATCAGTCGGTTCCGCAGGGCTGGCATCAGCCGCAGGTCCACCGGCCCCTGCCGCAGGCTGGCCGTGAAGTCGGCAAAGTCGAACAGGCCCAGCACCAGCTCGACCGCGTCACGGAGCACGGGGCCGCCGCCGGGGCGCGCGGCGAACACCGTCTCCGCCGGCCAGCCGAATGGCCAATGGTCACGACCCGAGGCGCCCATGCGGCCGGACGGATAATCCCGCATGGCACGCCCCGGCGGCATCGGCAGCAGGCGCGCCAGCGCAACCACGCGCCCTGCCTGCGCAGGATCAGGCTGATATCCGGGTTCCGCATCCTCGGTTGCATACAGGCCGACGAGATCCGGGGTTCCCGCTAGGCGTGCCCCAAGCTGCGCCAGGTTCCGCTCACCCCCCGCATGGGTGCAGATACGGTCGCGATACGCATCCGCGCCGAATATCGGCGACAGGGCTTCGATCGAGGGCATCCGGACTCACCTCCTGCCACTACACAAGTCAGGCATCATCGACGGGCAGCGGCGATAGCCGATACGCTGCCTCGACCAGCGCCACCGCGGCCGCATTGTCGTCCAGGTCGGCGATCGGCCTGCGCCCGTCGCGCAGGCGCGCGAGCGTGTCGCGCACGAATGTCGGGTAGAAATGCACATTGGTCAGCTTCATCGCCCGCGTGCTGCGCCGCCGGTCGTTGCTGACGATCTCCAGCGTACTGTCATCCCGTGCGGCAAAGTAATGTCCTTCCGTCCGGATGCTGTAGTGCAGGTCGAAGACCGAGTTCGGTGCCGGATACAGATAGCCGGTCTCCACCATGCAGCTTGCCCCGCCGCCCCGCATCAGCACGACGGCATGATCCTCGATGTCCAGCCCGGCATTGCGGTTCGACATCATGGCCCCAACCACGTCCAGCTTCGCCTCCGGCGCCGTACCGCCCAGCAGCACGCGGCACAGGTCCATGAAGTGCACGCCCAGGTTCAGCAGCGCCCCGCCGCCCGAGCTGCGCCGGTCGATCACCCATTCCACGTGCTGCTGATGATACCGGTCCACCATGCCGCCGACGAACTTGAACATCGCATACTGCACCGCCTCCGTCGCCGCGGTCTCGCGGATCGCATCAAGCAGCGGACTGTAGCGGATCACATAGGGCACCGCGGCGAACAGGCCCGCCGCCCGGGCCTGGGCGGCGATGTCCGCTGCCTCGGCAGCGTTGATCGCACACGGCTTCTCCATCGCAAACGGAACGCGGCTGTCGATCAGGAACCGGGCGAGTTCCGCCATGTCGCAATGCCGAGCCAGCGCAAACGCAAAATCCGGCCGCTCGGTCACGCACAGCTCCCGGTAATCACCATAGGCTCGGCATCCG
>DASQVN010000587.1:0-3639 GCA_035640755.1 Rhodopila sp. | reverse complement strand
CATGCCCCTGGGACGCCGCGAGCCCGGTCGCGTTGGAACTTGCTGAGGCCGTTAGGCCGGGATCGCTGCGGCATGGTGCCCTCCATGCGCTGAACAGTGGCGTGTTACTTCTGGTGACGCAACGCTATCCGGCGTGCCCGACCATGCTGTGACACATCGAGTGTGGTTTACAGCGCCCGTTCCCAGGTTTCAGCGACGAGATCGTGGCCGAAGGAGTGGTGCGGCTCGCGCCCGGTGCAGGTGAAGCCGGCCTGCTGGTAGATCCGGCGGGCCGGGATCAGCACATCCTGGGTCCATAGCGTCAGCGTGCGGTAGCCGGCGTCGCGGGCGAAGGCGATGCAGGCCTCCACGAGCTGCCGGCCGAGGCCGAGGCCGCGGGCCTCGGGCTCCACGTACAGCAGCCGGAGCTTGGCAGTCGTATCGGAGGCGCGGACGACGAAGACCGAGCCGACGACGGCGCCGCCGCGGACGGCGATCCATGCCTTTTCCCGCGCCGGATCATGCGCGCGGGCGAAGCTGACCAGGATTTCCGCGGCGAGTGCCTCGTAGCTGCCGTCCCACCCGTATTCCTGGGCATAGATCAGGGTCTGGCGGCGGGCGATCCAGCCGAGGTCGCCGGGTTCAAGGCGGCGGAACGTCACCGGCTCCGCCGTGCGGCCGAGGAGGCGGCGGATCGTGCGCATGGCGGCGACGAGATCGGCCTGTTCGAGCGGGCTGAGCGGGCCGATGAGCTTGCCGACCTCGCGCTGCGATGCCTCATTCAGCGGCGCGAATGCGGCGCGGCCCGCCGGGGAGAGGGAAATCAGGGTCTGTCGCGCGTCGACCTCGGCAGGGATGCGTTCCAGCAGGCCGCGCGCGGCGAAGGACTTCAGGATACGGCTGAGATAGCCGGCGTCGAGGACGAGTTCGCGGCCGATGTCGGCGGCGGTGATTGGGCCGGGCGCGTGCGCGAGCTCATAGAGGACGCGCGCCTCGGTGAGGGTGAAGCCGCTGTCGAGCAGGGTCTCATCGAGCAGGCCGAGCTGGCGGGTGTAGAAGCGGTTGAAGCGGCGGATGGCGGCGATGGTGTCGGACATGACGGAACCTCCCGGGGCGGACCCTCCGGTCTGGCATGTTGACGGGATGCTTGACTGAGTCAAGTATCGTGTTTGCGGGATGGGCGACGGGGCCGCGAGGCTGCTCAGTGGGGAAGCAGCGGAGTGGTACTAATCCTCGTTCAAGCCAAGGGAGAGGTCGGCGACGCCCATCGGGTCCTCGACGGCCGCGAGGCGACCGGCGGCGAGCCAGGCGAACCGTTCCAGCAGGGCCTTGCGGCGGGCCGGGGCGAGCCGGGCCGGCTGCGGTTCACGCAGGACTTCGGCCTCCCTCTCGGCGCAGACGATGAGGCCCGTTTCGGGCGGCAGCACGTGCTGTGGGAAGTCGTGATCGACGGCAAAGAAAAATTGGTCGCAAAAGGGCTGGTATTCGCTCCACTTGCCGTCGGCGAGATAGTCGCGCAGCCCGGACTTCACCTCGATGCAGGCGAACCCGCCGCCGGGCTGCAGGGCGAGGATGTCGGCGCGCCGGTTGTTGGCGAGGCGCACCTCGTGTAGCGGCGCCCAGCCCAGGCGCAGGCAGAGCCGCGCGGCGGCGCGGCGGATCAGGCTGGTGCGTTCGGGGAAGCTGAGCCCGGGCAGGCCGGGCTGCGGCCGCGTTGCCGGCAGGATGAACGGATCATCTGCCGGCAGGCCGGTGTCTGCGGCCTCGTGGTCGGGGGCGGCGGAGTCGGGCGGCATGAGGGCGGGTCAGATTGGGGGGCAGGTCAGATTGGCCGCGCCGGTTCGGCGGCCGGTTCGGGGTGGCCGGGGGCCAGCCGATTGATCGCTTGGGCGAGCTTGAGGTCCTGATCGGACAGGCCGCCGACGTCGTGGGTGGTCAGTTCGATGCGGACCGTGTTCCAGACGTTGAACCATTCGGGGTGGTGATCGAACTTCTCGGCCAGCAGGGCGACGCGGCTCATGAAGCCCCAGGCCTCGGTGAAGTCCTTGAACTTCCATTCGCGGCGGATGGCGTCGCGGTCCAGGGCGGGGGTCCAGCCGGGCAACGTGGTGCCCAGGTTGGCGCGTTCGGCGTCGGTCAGGCGGGTGGCCATGTCTCAGCCTCCTGTCATGCGTTGCATCTCGTCCGGGGTGCGTTCAGCGGGTTGCGGGGTCGCCGCAGCCCGGGGGCAGGCCCGGACGCAGGGTAGAGCGGTTGCCGGCGGGCCGGAAGCCCGCAGTGGGCGATCCGTATCCTGTTCGCCGTACTGCTTCGCCGTACCGGCGGGTGCCGCTACCCCGTTGCGCGCTGCAGGCCGAGCAGGTCGAGCGATGCGGGCTCGCGGATGCCGAGGATTGTCAGGCCGGCGTGGACCTGGCCGCGGTGATGGGCCTGGTGATTGAAGAAGTGCGCCAGGGCTGGACCGATCTCCTGCCGGAACGTCCGGCCGGTGGAGTTCCGGTACTCGATCACCCGGCTGTAGTCGGGCGGGGTGAGGCTGGTGACGAAGGCGAAGATGCGGTCGTCCTCGGCGGCGCGGGCGGAGCGCAGTGCGTCGAAATCATCGTGCAGGATCTGGTTCAGGCGCTCGGGCTGCGGGCCCTTGCCGGTGAATCGGCGCATCCAGATGTAGTCGGCTACCAGCAGGTGGTTCAGCGTGCCGTGGACGCTGCCGAAGAACAGGCCGATCGGCCGCTTCCGCGCGTCGTCGGGCAGGGTCGCGGCATCCGCGTACATGCGCTGGTTGGCCCAGCGGTTATAGGCGGCGAACTGGTCGAAATGCGGCTTCAGCATCGGTTGCCTCCGTCTGGGGAGGAGGCGATCCTGGCGCCGAACGCGGGGGCGCGGTAGTGAGAAGGCGGAAGCCGATCGTGAGGTTTTCTCATGTCCCTGCCCTCCTTGCGGGCGCTGCGGGCGTTCGCCGAAACCGCGCGGGCCGGCAGCCTTGCCGGGGCGGCGCGGGTGCTGAACGTCACCCCGTCCGCCGTGTCGCACCTGCTGCGAGAGCTGGAGCGCGCGCTGGCGCTGGACCTGACGATCATGCAGGGGCCGCACACGCGGCTGACGGAAGCCGGGGAGCGGCTGGGCGGGCGGCTGATCCAGGCGTTCGATGGCATCACTGCGGCGGTGCAGGACGCGCGGCACCAGGCGGGCGACGTGCGGGTCTCGGCGCTGTCGAGTTTTCTCACGCTATGGCTGGTGCCGCGGCTGGGCGGGTTCCAGGCGCGCTATCCGGACATTCGCCTGCTGCTGAGCACCGGCATGCGGCCGGTCGATCTGATGGCGGAGCCGTTCGAGTGTGCGATACGCTGGGGGCGAGGATCATGGGCGGGGCTGGAGGCAATGCTCTTGTTCCGCGACCGGCCGGTGGTGGTGAGCAACCCGAGGCTGCTGCTCGGCTCCGCTCGGCCCGAGGCGCTGCCGCGGCTGGCCGCGCGGACCCGGGCGCAGGACTGGCCGCTGGTCGCCGAGGCGCTGGGCTGGCCGGCCCGGGCGCCGACGCTGACGCTGGAGACACGGGCGCTCGCGGTGCAGGCGGCGACGGCCGGCATGGGCGCCGCGGTGGTGGACCGCAACCTCGTCGCCGGCCTGCTGCACGACGGGATACTGGCGGAGATCGCG
>DASQVN010000586.1:0-5081 GCA_035640755.1 Rhodopila sp. | reverse complement strand
GAGAATGAGGCGACGAAGAAGTTGTTGTCGTCGCGCCAGTATTCCGCGCGGGCGTTCAGGGTGACGAGGTCCGACACGGCATAGGAGACATATTGCGCCGCGCCGTAGCCGTTCACTGCCTTGCCGACAAAGCCGAAGTCGTCGCGTACCCAGTTCAGCTCGGTTACCAGCGTCAGCTTGTCGGTCGCCTTGTAGGTCGCCACGATATCGTTATAGAATCGCCACTGCCCGTTCGCGTTTACGCCGAGTGGCGAGAGCACCCGGCTTGCCTGCTCGGGGCCGAAATGCGTGAGTGCCAGTACCGTCAGGTTGCCGCCCAGCAGCGTCAGGTTGAATCCGCCGATGCCGCCCAGTGCGCTGTTGTTCTCGCCGCGGGGGCCGAATGTCGTGTTGGTTCCCGTATCGACGCCCGCATAGATGTCGAGCATGTCGCTGACATGCGCGATCGCCAGCCCGCCGGTGTGCTTGAACGGCAGGCCGAACTGGAAGATGTAGGTATGCGAGTAGAACGGATTGGTCGAAGGATCGATCGTTTCATACCCGAGCGGTGTCGGATACAGTCCGGCCTTCAGGTCGATGCCGCCCGCCGTCACGAACGGCAGGTGCAGGAGTGCGTTCGCCTCGACAGCGTCGAACTGGTTACGGTCGCCCGGCAGCGCATTGTTGAAGATGCCCAGGTATTGCGTATACCGCGCGTCCGACCCGTACATCCCCTGCAGCTTGAAGCCCCACTGGAAGTCCGGGTTCTTCGGATCGAGCGGCTTGTTGGCGGTCAGCAGCACCTGGTTCAGCATGATCGAGTTGGCGTGATCGGTGAACAACTGCCCGAAGTTGAGCCCGTTTGCCGGGCGGTTCGGGTTGATGTTGAAGCCGGCGTCGATCTGGGCGGAGAGGTGGATGCCGTCGATGTAGAACCCGGGCGGCGGGGACGCTGCCGCGGCGGGCGCGGGCTTCTCGGCCTCGGTTGTCGTGGGGGCGGTATTGGGCGCGGTAGTTGGGGCGGGCGCGGCGGTCTGCGCTGCGGCGGGCATGGCAGCGGCCAGGGTGACCGCCGCAGTGGTGACCGCCGCGGTCAGCACGGCGGTCCTGTATGCGTTTTGGGAAGTCACGATCTATTCCCCTCCTTGGGCCTGTCGACGGCGGGCCGCTGTTCGGACCTCAAGCACGCGGACCGCCAATGGGTCCATATAAAAGGCGTAGAAAAAGGGCGCACTCAGGCGCCCTTTCCTGGGCAGTACTAGAATACCTGCTCACCATGCAGCACGATGTCGAGGCCTTCGCGCTCCTCCTCCCGCTCGACCCGCAGGCCGACCAGGGCCTTGGTCACCATGAGCAGGATCAGCGTCATGACGCCGCTATAGACGAGCGTGGAGACCACGCCGATGACCTGGAGCTTGAACTGCGCCAGCCCGCCGGGGCTGCCATCGGGGCTCGCGTCGGTGGCCGAGAGGGGGGCGTAGGCGAACACGCCGGTGAGCAGCGCGCCGACGATGCCGCCGATGCAGTGCACGCCGAACGCGTCGAGGCTGTCGTCGTAGCCCAGCATGTGCTTGAGGCTGGTGGCCGCCCAGAAGCAGATCACGCCGGCAGCGACACCGATGATGATCGCCGCCCCCGGCAGCACGAAGCCCGAGGCCGGGGTGATCGCAACGAGCCCCGCCACCGCGCCGGAGATCCCGCCCAGCACCGACGGCTTGCCCTTGATGATCCATTCCGCGAACAGCCAGCCCAGCGCCGCCGCGGCGGTTGCGATCTGCGTCACTGCCATTGCCATGCCGGCCCGCCCGCTTGCCCCCACGGCGGAGCCGGCGTTGAAGCCGAACCAGCCGACCCACAGCAGGGAGGCGCCGATCACCGCGTACGCGAGGTTGTACGGGGCCATGTTGTCGGTGCCGTAGCCGATGCGCTTGCCCAGCACCAGCGCGCACATCAGCCCGGCGATGCCGGCGTTGATGTGCACCACCGTGCCGCCGGCAAAGTCCAGGACGCCGAGCTGGCTGGCCCAGCCTGATGGCGCCCACACCCAGTGCGCGATCGGCGAATAGACCAGCAGCGACCACAGCGTCATGAAGATGCACAGCGCCGAGAACTTCATCCGGTCGGCGAACGCGCCGGTGATCAGTGCCGGGGTGATGATGGCAAACGTCATCTGGAACATCATGTAGACGGTCTCGGGGATCGTCGTGCTCATGTCCGCGACGTCCTTGGTCCCCGATGCCAGGACAAACGCCTGTGTGTCGTTGCCCTTGCTGATATGATCGGCGATGCCGTTCAGCAGGAAGCGCGAGAGGTCACCGAAATAGGCGCTGGAGGAGCCTGATCCGGTGGTGAACGCGATGCTGTAGCCGGCGACGCACCAGACGATGGTGACGATGCAGCAGACCGTGAACGACTGCATCATCGTCGCCAGCACGTTCTTCTTGCGCACCATGCCGGCATAGAACAGTGCCAGGCCCGGGATGGTCATCATCAGCACGAGCGCGGTGCTGGCCAGCATCCAGGCGGTA
Organism: Rhodopila sp.; assembly: GCA_035640755.1. Taxonomy (GTDB): domain Bacteria; phylum Pseudomonadota; class Alphaproteobacteria; order Acetobacterales; family Acetobacteraceae; genus Rhodopila. Next base: position 2,574 of record DASQVN010000586.1, on the reverse strand, counting down.
TCGCCGGTGTCGAGCTTGGGCGGGCCGGCGGGCGCCGCCGCTGTCGCGGCGGCTGGTGCGGTCGTGTCCTGGGCGAGGGCCGGCAAGGCCAGGAGCAGCGTGAGCACCAACGGGGGCAGCAGCGCCGCCAGTGCCCAGCCGAGGCGGGGTCGTCTCATGGTAAGCATTCCTCTGTGCTTCTGGTTACAGGGCGTCGGCATCGACTTCGCCGGTGCGGATGCGCATCGCGCGCTCGATGTCGATGACGAAGATCTTGCCGTCGCCGATCTTGCCGGTGTGCGCCGACTTCGAGATCGCCTCGATCACCTGGTCCGTCAGGTCGTCCGGGACCACGACCTCGATCTTGATCTTGGGCAGGAAGCTGACGTGATACTCGGCGCCGCGGTAGATCTCGGTCTGGCCCTTCTGCCGGCCGAAGCCCTTGACTTCGGACACCGTCAGTCCCTGCACCCCAAGCGGGGTCAGGGCCTCCCGAACGTCGTCAAGCTTGAACGGCTTGATGATGGCCATGATGAGCTTCATGTTGGCCGGCCCTCCGGTCCTATACTGTTGCGGGTGTTACCGTTGCGGGTGTGTCGCATGCGTCCTCTCTGCCCTGCCGCCTCGCCGAGGCGCGGCCCCGACGCCGGCCAAGGCGTGCCATCCCGCTATCAACAATCGTGCCAACTCAGACCGGCAGCCGCAGCGGCGGAAACAGCGGCGTCGCGCGCCATGCCGCCGGCGCGCGCCGCGCCGTCACGGTCGGGGCTGGATCGGGTCGCGACGCGAACCGGTGCCTGGCCATGACCCAGGGGCAACGCTGACGGCCGCGGATTACCCACCGTTATACCAGTTTGCCCAAGAATCGGGCAGTCATTCTGCGAACGATACTCACATCCCGCAGGAAACAATGACGGGAATTCAGGCAGCGCGGCCCGGCGGCAAGAAAACTGGTGGCAAGAAAAAAGCCCCGCCGCAACTGCGACGGGGCTCCCGGAGCCGAAAACGAAAATCCGTGCGTCAGACCGAGTAGTACATCTCGAACTCGACCGGATGCGGTGTATGCTCGAAACGGTACACCTCGGTCCACTTCAGCTCGATGTAGCTCTCGATCTGGTCCTGGCTGAACACGCCGCCTTCCAGCAGGAACTCGTGGTCGGCGACCAGGGCGCCAAGCGCCTCACGCAGGCTGCCGCACACGGTCGGGATGCCCTTCAGCTCTTCCGGCGGCAGGTCGTAGAGGTCCTTGTCCATCGGGTCGCCCGGATGGATCTTGTTTCGGATGCCGTCCAGCCCGGCCATCAGCATCGCCGCGAACGCCAGGTATGGGTTGGCCGCGGCATCGGGGAAGCGCACCTCGACCCGTTTCGCCTTCGGGCTGGTCGCGTACGGGATGCGGCAGGCTGCCGAACGGTTGCGCGCCGAATAGGCCAGCAGCACCGGCGCCTCAAATCCCGGGATCAGCCGCTTGTAGCTGTTCGTGCTCGGGTTGGTGAAGGCGTTCAGCGCCTTGGCGTGCTTGATGATGCCGCCGATGTAATAGAGGCAGGTCTCGGACAGGTCGGCATATGCATTGCCGGCAAACAGCGGCTTGCCGTCCCTCCAGATCGACTGGTGACAGTGCATGCCGGAGCCGTTGTCACCATAGATCGGCTTCGGCATGAAGGTCGCGGTCTTGCCGTAGCTGTGCGCGACGTTGTGGATGCAGTACTTATAGAGCTGCAGGTGGTCCGCCATCCGGGTCAGCGGGCCGAACTTCATCCCGAGCTCATGCTGGCTCTGCGCCACCTCATGGTGATGCTTCTCGATGGCGACGCCCATCTCCCCCATGGTGGAGAGCATCTCGGCGCGCAGGTCGGATTCGCTGTCGACCGGCGGCACTGGGAAATAGCCGCCCTTGACAGTGGGCCGATGGCCCATGTTCCCTTCGGGATAGTCCTTCAGCGATGCCTGCGGCCCCTCAATGCTGTCGATCTGATAGATGCCGTAGTTGCCGCCAGTGCCGAACTTCACGCTGTCGAAGATGAAGAACTCCGCCTCCGGCCCGAAGAAGACGGTATCGCCGATACCCGTTTCCCGGACATACGCCTCGGCCTTCTTCGCCGTGCTGCGCGGATCGCGCGAATACGCCTGCCCGGTGCTCGGCTCGACGATGTCGCAGAACAGCACCAGGGAGGGCTTCGCGGCGAACGGGTCCATCACTGCTGTCGTCGGGTCCGGCATCAGGATCATGTCGGACTCGTTGATCGCCTTCCACCCGGCGATCGAGGAGCCATCGAACATGATGCCGTCGCGGAACACGTCCTCATCGATGGTGGAGGCATGCTGCGCCGTATGCTGCCATTTGCCGCGCGGATCGGTGAACCGCAGGTCCACATACTCGACCGAGTTGTCGGCGAGCATCTTGAGAACGTTGCTCACCGCGTTATCTCCTGGCTCTATCGCCATGCTCTTTCACCCCATCAACAAACAACGTGTCGCCACGCCGCCCGCGACACGCGGCCGGACGCGGCAGCGAGGGGCCGCACCGCGCGGCGCCCCATTAGCCGGCCCTCTGTAGTCGGTTCCACCGAGGGCCGGAAGCGGTTACCTCAT
>DASQVN010000585.1:0-8100 GCA_035640755.1 Rhodopila sp. | reverse complement strand
GCGGCCTGCGCGATCTGCCGCACCTGGTTCAGCAGCCCCGCCCCGACCGGAATTCCTTCCTTCATCCGCTTCTCGGCATTCTTCCACTGCGGATCGCCCGCCACCATGACCGGCTGCGCCGGATCAACCGGCGTCGTTGCACGCAAGATGCCCAGGAAGCTCGCCACATCCTGCTGGAAATCATCCGACTCTCGGAAGATGCCGGGATCGATCGCCAGGAAGAAGTGCCCGATATCCATCCCCACCGGCTTCTTAGTGTGCATCGGGTCGGTGATCAGCGTCGCGCCCGACAGGCAGGACGCCAGGATGTTCACCATCACAGCCAGCCCGTAGCCCTTGTAGCTGGAGTTCTCAGGCGTCCCGCCAAGCGAGGTGAGGAACCCGCCCTTCTCCTTCGCGGCCAGCGGGTCGTTGGACGGCCTGCCGTCCTTGTCGAGCACCCAGCCATCCGGGGTCGGCAATCCCTCATTCGCCTTGTTGCGGATCCGCCCTGCTGCCACCGTCGTGGTCGCCATGTCGAGCAGGAACGGCACCCCATCCGCACTCGGCGCTGCGAAGGACCAGGGGTCAGTACCGAGCCGCGCCTGCTTGCCGAAGGTCGGCGCCACCTGGATGCCGGAGGCCGAGGTGCAGGCCATCCCGACCAGCCCGGCCCGTGCCGCCATCAGCGAGTAGTACCCCGCCGCGCCGAAATGCGCCGAATGCTTCACCACGGTGACGCCAACCCCGGCCGATTTCGCCTTCCCGATCGCCAGATTCATCGCGAAATGGGCCGGCACATGCCCGAGTCCGCCACCGCCGTCCACCAGCACCGAAACCGGCGTCTCCCGGATGACCGACGGCTGCGCATCCATCTTCGCCCGCCCCGAACGCCGCAGCCCGTCATAGCCGGGGATCATCGAAATCCCATGGCTGTCCACCCCATGCAGGTCGGACCACGACAGGATGTCCGCCGTTGTCTCCGCGTTGTCCTCCGGCATGCCCCAGGCCAGCAGGATCGCCTTCAACTGGGCACGGTGTGTCTCATAGCTCGCGGGCATGGTCGTTCCTCTCCTGTTGTGCCCCGAGCCTTGCGCGTCCGCGCCCTTCCGGCAAGGCTAGGAGCAGATCGCGGAAGCGCGGAGCGTGACTCCGTTCCACAGGCTGACGCGCGATCGAGGGCAACGAGCAGGAGGGACACGACCATGGCGGACAGTCAGGCCTTGCTGCGGGCACGGTTCGGCATCGACGTGCCCGACGCCGAAATCCCCGACGCCATCGCCCCGCTGATCGACCGCCGCGTCACCCGCCGCTACACCGACCAGGACGTGCCGGAGCCGCTGCTGAACGCGCTGCTCGCCGCTGCGCAGTCGGCCCCCGCAAAATCCGACCTGCAGCAGTTTTCCGTTGTTGTAATGCGCGATCGCGCACGTATCAGGCAGATTGCCGATTGGATCGGCACCATGGACTGGATCGCCACCGCCCCCGTCTTCCTGGTCTGGTGCGGCGACATGCGCCGAGGCCAAAGACTATGCGATCTGCACGACATGCCGCACGCCAACAACAACCTCGATACGTTCCTCAACACCGCGGTCGATTGTGCCGTAGCCATGGCCCAGTTCATGACGGCCGCGGATGCCGTCGGCCTGGGCACCTGTCCGATCAGCTACGTCCGCAGCCACATCGAGCGTGTCTCTCCCCTGCTTGGCCTGCCATCGTGTGTCTATCCGGTCGCCGGCCTCACACTCGGCTGGCCGGTGTTCCGCCGCCCGGTTTCCATGCGCCTGCCGCCGGCTGTCGTTGTGCACCGGGAACGCTATAATGACGATGCCCTGCCCGATGAGCTCGCCCGCTATGACGCACGGCGGCGCGAGCGGGATCCCATCGCACCCGGCAGCCTGAAGAACAATGACATATACCCGCCCCGTGAAGGCGTCGGATGGAGCGAGAATGCCGCGCGGCAGCTTTCTGTCCCGGAACGGTTCGGCTTTGCTGCCTGGCTGAAGACCAGAGGCTTTGACCTTGCCTGACGATCTTGCACGGGTTCCTGCCCGGACCGTGCGTGCGAAGCACGCCGCCAGCCTGGTCGTTTACCGCATCGATAGCAACGAACCTGAGATGCTGATGGGCATGCGCGGCGCGCGGCATCGGTTCATGCCGAACCGCCTCGTCTTTCCCGGCGGACGGGTCGATGCCGCCGACATGGGCGCGCCATTCGCGGCCGGCTTGTCCCCCCGCACCGAGTGGGCGCTCCGCCGCAAGGCCAACCCGCGCCTCGCCGCCGCGCTCGCCGCCGCCGCCGCCCGTGAACTGCGGGAGGAAACCGGCCTCAGCCTCGGCGACCCGCCGCGGCTCGACGTGCTGCACTACCTCGCCCGTGCCGTCACCCCGCCCGGCAGCCCGATCCGCTTCAACGCCCGGTTCCTGGTGGTGGATGCCCGACACGTCAGTGGTTCGCTGGGCGGCGACGGAGAGCTTGATGCGCTGCGCTTCTATGGCCTGCAGGAGGCGCTGGCGCTCGACCTCGCCACGCCCACGCGGCGCGTGCTGGAGCAATTGCAGACTTGGCTCGCCATGTCGGATGCGGAACGGGCTACTGTGACCCGGACGCCAGTGCTGCTGCGCGACCGCGGCTGGATCATGGAATGAAGATTTCCCTGCGGCAGACAGGACGGACACCGACTGGTATCGGTTTTGCTTCGCCGGCATCAGAGCCGGAACAGGACTGCCGGCACAAGAAGGTAGCTGCATGACCGACCCGCACTGGCTGACCATCGCGCAGGCATCCGCATTGGTCCGGGAACGAAAGGTTTCCCCCGTCGAGCTGACCACCCTGTTCCTGGCGCGCGTGAAGAAGCTGGATGGCGTGCTCAACAGCCATCTGCTGGTGCTGGAGGAACCAGCGCTGGCGGCGGCCCGCAAGGCCGAGGCGGACATCGCTGCGGGCAACTGGAAAGGCCCGCTGCACGGCATCCCGGTCGGCCTCAAGGACATCTACAACACCGCCGGCATCCGCACGACCGGGCACTCGGCCCTGTTCAGGGACCATATCCCGGCCGAGGATGCCTTCACGGTTGCCCTTCTGCGCGACGCCGGTGCCGTGATAACGGGCAAGCTGGCGACCTGGGAATTTGCCATCGGCGGGTCCTCCTTCGATCTGCCCTGGCCGCCGGCGCGCAACCCGTGGGATACGTCGCTGGACCCGTCCGGCTCATCCTCCGGTTCCGCTGTCGCGGTTGCCGCCGGCCTGTGCATGGGTGCCATGGGCAGCGACACCGGCGGCTCGATCCGCGGGCCCGCCGCCTGGTGCGGCATCGCCGGCCACAAGCCGACCTACGGCCTGCTCAGCCGCAGGGGCATATTGCCGCTCTCGTTCTCGCTCGACCACGCCGGCCCCATGTGCTGGACCGCCGAGGACTGCGCCTTCATACTCCAGGTCCTCGCCCGGCATGATCCGCAGGACGCGGCCAGCGCCGATGTCCCCGCCGCCGACTACATCGCCGGACTGAGCGAACCGCTGACCGGCCTCCGCGTCGGCGTCGTGCGGCATTTCTTCGAAGCCGATCTTCTTACTGATCCAGAAACGATCGCCGCGCTGGAGACGAGCACCGCCGCCCTGCGCGACATGGGCGCCGTGGTGAAGGACGTCACCCTTGCGCCGTTCGCTACCTACGCCGATGTCGGCAGCCTGATCTCGCGCAGTGAATCCTTTGCCGTGCACCAGCACTGGCTGCGCACCACCCCCGAGCTGTACGGCGCCTATGCCCGCCACCGCCTGATGGCCGGCGCCTTCATCGCCGCCGCCGACTACATCAACGCGCAGCGGGAACGTGCGCGCCTGGTCGCCGAACTGGAGGACGTGATGCGCAGCACCGACATCCTGATCTTCCCGACCGCCCGCTGTCCCGCGCGGCCGATCGGCGAGGACTCCATGGCCTCCGGCTTCCAGCCCTTCTTCAACCGCGTCTTCAACGTCACCGGCGGCCCCGCCCTGTCCATCTGCAACGGCTTCAGTGAAACCGGCCTGCCCCTGGCCCTGCAGATCGGCGGCCGCCCGTTCGAGGACGCCCTGGTCCTGCGCGTCGGCCACGCCCTGGAGCGCGCACTGGGAACCAGATCGAGACGGCCGAGCCTTGGATGATCCGCCTCGGCAATTACGTATCCGTCATGGCCGGGCCATGTCCTCGGGCTTGACCCGAGGATCACCCGGCCATCCGCGCACGACCCTCGCAGCGCACTTCGCCGGATCAAGCCACACGACAACGATGACGCAGCGCCATCCCCGCATCACCGACAAGTATCAACCCAAACCACTCACACCATACTGATCTGGGTAAAGTCCTGATACCAGCTCTGCGCCGGCCGGAACCCGGTCACCCGCTTCGATAGCGCCCGGGGATTGAGGTCGTGCACAATGAACAGCCATGGTGCCTGATCGACAACGATGGCATGCGCCTTGGCCAACAGCGCCGTCTGCTCGTCCTTGTTGAACGTCGCCTGTGCCTTGCGCAGCAGATCGCTCGCCTCCGCGTTGTCCCAGTGTCCCCAATTGTAGTTCGTGGGGGAAAAACTGTCCTTCGCGTAGTAGCGGAACATCGATGACGGGTCGGTAAAGCTCAGGCTGATGTTGATCCCGTTGTCCCCGTGCGACTGCGGCGCCGCCGGATCGCTCCGCACCGCCACCAGCATCGTGCCCCATTCCACCACGTCGAAGTCGATATCCATGCCGACCGCAGCAAAATTCTGCTGCATGAACTCGTTCATCGGGATCGGCACCATCTGCCCCGAACCCGAGGTCGAGATCATGATCTTCGCCTTCAGCCGGTTGTTCGGCCCGTAGCCTGCCTCGGCCAGCAGCGCCTTCGCCTTGGCGGGATCATATGTGTAATGATTGGCCGGCTTGCCGAACAGCGGATCCTCCGGCGGATACAGCCCGGCGGCGGGACGCGCCGTGCCGTTCAGCATGTCGCACATGCCCTTGCGGTCGATCGCATAGTTGATCGCCTGCCGCACCCGTACATCCTTGAATGGCGAGTTGTCCAGGCAGCTCAATGCATAGGGATACGTATGTGGATACGGCCAAAGGCTGATCTGGAATCCTGCCGACTTCAATGACGGAATCGAATCCGGCGGCGGCACCTCGATCCAGTCGACCTGGCCCGAACGCAGCGCCGCGACCCGCGTCGTGGCCTCCGGCATCGGATAGACGATCATCCGGTCCAGCTTCGGAATGCGCGTCTTGTCCCAGTATTCCGGGTTGCGGGACATCTCGGCATACTGGCCGGGCACCACCTTGGTGATCCTGAACGGGCCGGTGCCGGCAGGATTCTTGGCGAACTCCGACCATTTCTTCCCGCTCTCCGCCCAGCGCGTCGGGCTGACGATCAGCACGCGGGTCAGCAAGTACGGCAGGAGGCTGAACGGATATTTCGTGGTGATGACGATCGTCTTGTCGTCGGCCTTTTCGAAGCCGGCGATCATCGATACCGTCGCCTTCACGATCGGCGCCGCCGGTGCGTCGTACTGCGGCGACTTGTCGTCGAAGATGCGCCCGAAGTTGAAGATGATCGCATCGGCGTCGCACGGCGAGCCGTCGTGGAACGCCACCCCCTGCCGCAGCTCGCATACCCAGCGCAGCGGATTGCCCTCATCGATCCGCCAGGATGTGAACAGCCCCGGCGTGATGTCGGCGATCCGGTCGGTATGGGTGAAGTCCCAGTTCACCACCGAGTCGTAGGCGGGGTAGCCGAGGAACCGGAACCCCTCGCCGCCATTGTTCGGAATCCCGTGCGTGGTGGGCAGATCCGCCGCCGTCATGCCGATCCGCAGTACCTGCTGGCCGGCCGCTCGGCCGGGAAGCACAGGAAACGCCGCGGCCCCCGCCGCGCCGGCAAGAAGGCCACGCCTGAAGATTGTCATCGCAGAAACCACCCGAGCTGAAAACAGCCCGGATGCTGCAAGCCGTATGCCAGTACCCCTTATGCCGCCACTCGTTATGCCCCCGCTAAGCCCCCCTCTAAGCCAGCGTGGGGGCCAGCACGTCCTGCCCGATCAGCCGGATGATCTCGTCCGCCGGCCGTACATCACAGAACGTATGCGCCATGGCCGACAGCGTCGCCTCATGCTCCTGGTCGTTATAGGTCGCATTGCCGTCGGCGACGAAGAACACCTTGTAGTTCAGCATCATCGCATCCCGCGCGGTGCTCTCGCAGCACACCTGTGATGCGGTCCCGGTAATGATCAGCGTATCGACACCACGCTCCTGCAGGATTTCGTGCAGCCGCGACGCGCCGGGCGCAAAAGCGCCAAACCGGTACTTCTTCACCCTCAGGTCCTCGGGCCGCACATCCAGCCCTGGCCACAGCGCATGCCCGTCTGCGCCCTCCCGGAACGTCTCGATCATGCGGGCGCGGCGCTCCGGGGTGCAGAAATGCTCGAAATAGGTGGACCAGCTTCGGATCGTCTCGGCGTCGATGGTGTTCTGGATATAGACCACCAGCCCGCCCGCCTGGCGCAGCGCGGCACTGATCCGGTTGACGTTCGGCACGATGTCGCGCGCCGTGGCGATCTCCGCGACGGCCCCCGGCGCCATGAACCCGTTCTGCAGATCGACCACGATGTGGGCAGTACGGCTGGAATCCAGGCGATCGAACACGGCGAGACCGCCTCTCCGCTCTGTCGCACGGGCCATAACGGTGGGGTAGACCGAGACTGTATGCATTCCAAGCTCCCACTTTGACTAATTTATAGGCTGTCTCCGCAAACCGAGGTTCACCTTACGCTATTTTTCGGGCATTAGCATAGATTGCGAACAAATCCCTCTGGACATGCTCATTCACTGTGCTACGCATGCTGCACCGCAGCACATAACGCCAGGCCCACACTGCGCCAGGCCAATGCATATACCGCCGTCGGAGACCGTATGCTCACCTTCGCCCTCCGCCGCCTCTTGCAGGCTATACCCATCCTCCTCGGCGTGTCGCTGGTCGTCTTCGGGCTGGTGCACATCGTCCCAGGCAACCCCATCGACATGCTGATGCCGCCCGAGGCCTCCCCCGAAGTCATCGCCCAGATGAAGGCCGCCTTCGGCTTCGACAAGCCGCTGTACATGCAATACCTGCTCTGGCTGCTGCGCGCCGTGCAGGGCGATTTCGGCCTGTCGGTGTTCAACGCCGCCCCGGTCTGGGGCCAGTTGGCCGTCGCCCTCGGAAATACATTCGTATTGGCCATTCCTGCCGCCATCCTCGGCTTCGCCCTCGGCATCGCGCTTGGCATGGCGGCCGCCCTGTCTCACGGCCGCTGGCCGGACAAGCTGTTCTCGGCGATTGCCACGATCGGCGTGTCCCTGCCGCATTACTGGTGCGCCATCGTGCTGGTGCTGGCCTGCGCCGTGCTGCACGATTGGCTGCCGGCCCAGGGCATGGGCGACGACTCCCTGCCGTTATACGACCGGCTCCAGTACCTGATCCTTCCCGTCATCACCCTCTCGCTGATCCCGATGGGCGTCATCGGCCGTCTGGTGCGCGCCACCGTGCTGGACATCATCGGCCAGGACTTCGTCGGCGCCCTTTCCGCCAAAGGCCTGACCCGCTGGCCGGTGATCCGCCATATCGCCCGGAACGCCGCGCCGCCGGTCCTCGCGCTGATGGGCCTGCAGTTCGGCTATCTGCTGGGCGGCTCCATCCTGGTGGAAACCGTGTTCAACTGGCCGGGCTCCGGCAACCTGCTGAACCTCGCGATCTTCCGCCGCGACATCCCCGTGCTGCAGGCGACGATCCTGGTGCTGGCAACCTTCTTCGTCATCCTCAACCTGCTGGTCGACATCGCCCAGGCAGCGATCGACCCCCGCATCCGCCGCTGAGGACACCGCAATGACGATCACCGCAATCATCGAGCATCCGGGCGTCGCCGCCCCCGCGGCAGCATCGGACGCACCCGCCGCCCCTGCCCCCGGCTACTGGAAATCCGTCGCCCAGAGACTGCTGCGTGACAAGGTGACCATGGGCGTCACCCTGATTCTGCTGTGCATCCTGTTCATCACCCTGGGCGCCCCGCTGGTCACCCACTACGACCCCTACGCCGGCTCGGTCCTCGCCCGCCTCAAACCGATCGGCACCCCCA
>DASQVN010000584.1:0-10828 GCA_035640755.1 Rhodopila sp. | reverse complement strand
ATGGTCTGCCATCACCTCGACAGCACCATCCCCGAGGATGTCGCCTTCGCCGAAAGCCGCATCCGCAAGGAAACCATCGCCGCCGAAGACATCCTGCACGATCTCGGCGCCCTGTCGATGATGTCCTCCGACAGCCAGGCGATGGGGCGGGTGGGGGAAGTCATCATCCGCACCTGGCAGACCGCGCACAAGATGAAGCTGCAGCGTGGTGCGCTGCCGGGCGATCCCGAGCGGAATGACAACGCGCGCGTGAAGCGGTACATTGCCAAGTACACGATCAATCCCGCCATCGCGCAAGGCTTTGCGGGCGAGATCGGCTCGGTCGAAGCCGGCAAGCTGGCCGATCTGGTGCTGTGGTCGCCGGCGTTCTTCGGGGTGAAGCCCGATCTGGTGATCAAGGGCGGCTCGATCGCCTGCGCGCCGATGGGCGACCCGAATGCCTCGATCCCGACGCCGCAGCCGGTGCACTATCGGCCGATGTTCGGTGCGTTCGGGGGCGCGCTGGCGGCGAACTGCATCACGTTCGTCTCGGGGGCTGCGCTGGAGGCGGGGGTTGGTTCGGCGCTGGGGCTCAAGCGGCGGCTGGTGGCGGTGCGCAATACACGCGCCGGCATCGGCAAGAAGGCGATGATCCACAACGACGCAACCCCGGTGATAGAGATTGATGCCGAAACGTACGAGGTGCGGGCCGATGGCGTGCTGCTGACCTGTGAACCCGCCACGGTGCTGCCGATGGCGCAGCGCTACTTCCTGTTCTGATGCGCGTCCTGCAGGTCCTGCCCGCCGGCGCCTGGGATGCCGGACGCGAAACCGACCAGGTGCTGATCGACCATGACCGCCGCTTCCGACGCCGCATCGTGCTGGAGACAGTGGCCGGCGCGTCGGTACTGATCGACTTCCCCCAGGCGGTGCGGCTGCGCGAGGGCGACGGGTTGGAACTGGAAGGCGGCGGGGTGGTGCGGGTGCGGGCGCGACCCGAACCTCTGCTGGAAATCCATGCTCATGCCGAAGGCGAGCTGGTGCGCATTGCCTGGCACCTGGGCAACCGGCACCTCCCGGTGCAGCTTGTGGGCGACCGTATCCGCATCCGTTCGGATCACGTGATCGCGGAGATGGTCGAGCGGCTCGGCGGGCATGTCGAGCCGGTCGAGGCGCCGTTCGACCCCGAGGCCGGTGCCTATGCCGGTGGCGGGCATCATCATCAACATGGCGACGATGACGACCACCATCACCACTGATTCCCACCACGAAGGCACGAAGGCACGAAGGGGGGTCTTCGTGGCTTCGTGCCTTCGTGGTGAAAGCAAGAACGCAGAAGCCGCACAAACGGCAGCCCCCGATGCGTCTGCCGTGCAACAACCCGCTTGCATGCTTCGGCTTCTCGCCTGGCTGTCCGATATCCTTGCCAACGGCACCGGGCGTACCGACACGACCCTGCTGCGCCACGCCCACCGCGCGGCCTTGGACCCATCAGCCTTGACCTCGATCGCGGAACTGGCCGCCGCGACGGCCGCAAGCCGCGAACGCCAGGCTGAGGCGCTGAACCAGGGCAGGGCCTTCATCCTCGCCGTCGAGCCCTGGGGCGCGCCTGATCTTCCCGACGCCACGCCCTATGCCGTCGCCGTCGGTGCTGTCGCCGGCTTCCATCACCTGCCCGAGGATGACACCGCGACGGCCTACCTCCAGGCCTTCACCGCCAACCTGATCTCGGCTGCCGTCCGTTTGGTGCCGCTGGGACAGGCGGCGGGGCTGCGGGTACTGGCGGCGCTGGAAAAGCCGATCCTGTGTGTCTCACAAGAAACGAAATCGGCGTCGCTGGACGATATCGGCGGCTCCTGCTTCCGCTCCGACCTTGCCGCGATGCGGCACGAAACCCAGTATACGAGGTTGTTCCGATCATGACCAAATCCCCGCATGGCCCGCTGCGCGTCGGCGTCGGCGGCCCGGTCGGCACCGGCAAGACGGCGCTGATGGACGCGCTGTGCAAGCATTTCCGGGACAGATACGACATCGCCGCCATCACCAACGACATCTACACCAGGGAGGACGCGGAGTTTCTGACCCGCGCCGGCTCCCTGCCGCCCGAGCGGATCATGGGGATCGAGACCGGCGGCTGCCCGCATACCGCGATCCGTGAGGATGCCTCGATCAACCTCGCGGGGGTGGCCGAGCTGCGGCGGCGCTTTCCGGAACTCGACCTGATCCTGATCGAATCCGGCGGCGACAACCTGGCCGCGACGTTCAGCCCGGAGCTGGCGGACCTGACGATCTACGTCATCGACGTCTCGGCCGGCGACAAGATCCCGCGCAAGGGCGGGCCCGGGATCACGCGCAGCGACCTGCTGGTGATCAACAAGATCGACCTCGCCCCGTTTGTCGGCGCGAGCCTGGACGTGATGGAGCGCGATGCACGGAAGATGCGCGGGGAGCGGCCGTTCGTGTTTGCCAATATCCGCGCCGGGACGGGCGTGCCGGAGATCGCGGCCTTTATTGAAAGGCAGGGCGGACTCACATACGCATCAGGATAAGGGAACGAAAGAGTATTGCCCGCGCGCGCCGCCCCCCCGCCGTCATGGCCGGGCTCGACCCGGCCATCTGCGCACCGCCTGTGCCGCAACGCGTCGCGGCACCGCCATCGGGTAGATGGCCGGGTCAAGCCCGGCCATGACGGTTATGCAACGTTCGCAGCTCACAAGGGACATTATGCCCAGGCCGTTTCGCCGCCTCACCTTCGCCGCCGCCTTGATCGCCGCCGCGCCCGCCCTGGCCCAAACATCCCTGGCCCAGACATCACCCACCGCACCGCCGCACAAGAAGACCCAAGCGCGCCCGGCCGCAGCGGCGTCGGCGCCGAAACCCCAGCCCCCTGCCCCCGCCGCCGATCCCGGCCCAGCACGCCGCGCAGGCCGGCATGGGCCGATGCGTTCGTGCCATCGACCAGTTGTCGCGGGCCGAGCTGGGGACGCCGTACAACGCACAGTCGATATGGAACCAAGCTGACCCCGCTGGCCACGTCTTCCAGTCCGTCGCCGGCGTCCGCGACGCCCGCAACAACCCGTCGTCGGGCGTCGTCGCGATCATCGCCGCGCCGGTCGCCAATGATGCCTGCGATGCTGTGACGGTCGAGGTGTTTCCCCTCGCCGCAAGCTGTGCCGAGGCGCAGAAAGTGATCCTCAAGGGCGGCGAGGTGGAAACCACGCTCGAGGATGTGCGCGTCCTCACTGACAGCCGGAAGCGGCGCCTGATGCTGCTGCCCGGCGCCGGCGCGACCTGCATCGCCCTGTCGTTCAATTCCTTCTATGGCCCGCCGGTCAGCCCGCCCTGACGGTCCCAGGGCGGGCCGCCGGTTTCACCCAGCGCGCTGGGCCGGCCACGCCGCACCCCGAGCAGCCCGGCCAGCCCGAGGCCGAGAACTGCAATGCTCGCAGGCTCCGGCACGGGAGACGCCACCGCGCCGAGGAACGGATCGGTCCCGTCCGGCGGGTTGAAGATGGTGCCCGACACGGTCCCGCCGATCCCCGGGAAGTTGCTCATGTTGAACACCACGTCGGTCGCGGTCGGCGTCGCGTTGTCGTTGCCGCCGCCCATCGTGCCTTCCAGATACAGCGTCAGCCGGTCGCCCTCCACCAGGTCATGCCACAGCGCGGCAGTGCCGACCCGGTCGACGGTGAAGCTGTAGGTTCCGTTCGCCGGCGTGGTGACAGCGATCAGGTTCGGCAGGCTCTCCGGGATCAGCGTGCCCGCTGTGAGCGAGAAACGAAGCTGCCCCGCGAAATTGAACGCGCTGCCCGGCGTGCTGTTGCTGACATTGCTGAAATAGGCGTCGTTGCCCCCGCTGTAGGCGAAGCTGACGCCGGACGGGATGGTCAGCGTCCCGGCCGCAAGATCATAGGAGACATTGCTGGAATCCGTCGAATAGCCAAGCGAGGCCGGCCCGAAATCCGTCGCGTACGCCAGCGCACCCGGCCCGGCCAGTCCCGCCGCAAGGCCCAGTGCGCCGGCTGAAAGTAACGATCTCACAATGAACTCCTTCTGCTGCATTCATTGATGAACCGTACCTATCAGACGCGTCATCGGGCCAGCAACAACATTCTCCTTACGATTTAAATGCCGAAATGTATTGATATCCGGCAGACGCAACACGCCAACAGCCCGTATACGTAACGACTATTGGCCGCTCAGCGCCGCCAGCGCCCGCCCGGCGGCGTCGCACCCGCTGATCCAGGCCCCGGCCAGCGTGCCGGCCCACGGCACGTTGCACGCCTCGCCGGCAAACATCAGCCGCCCATCGGCCAGCGGCTCGGCCAGCCGCTCGCGCGCTGCGGCAGCGCCGACCCGCGCGTAGCAATACGCCCCCCGCACCCACGGATCAGCCTCCCAGTGCGTCACCAGCGCCGGCCCGCCGCCCAGCACCCGGTCCACCCGGCCGCCCAGCATCCCACGCAGATACGCCAGCGCGAAATCCGCCGCCGTGGCATCGCCCGCGCGCGCCAGTTCCCACGCGTGCGGGCCGCCGATCCAGCCCTGCACATAGTCGCGCCCGAACGGCCAGCACTGGAACGGCATCAGCGGCTCGCCCTGCCGCGGCACCTGCCGGTCGATCGCGCAATGCAGCGGCAGGTCCAGCCGGTCCGTACCAGTGGCGCGCAGGGCCACCTTCATCGCCAGCCCCATCGGCAGGGCCGCGATCGCCTCCTGCACCGCTTCCGGCAGCGCGGGGTCGAAGCCCAGGGCACCCGACGCCAGCACCCCGGTGGAGGCCGTGACGATGCAGGCGCCGGCCGAGACCGCACCGAAGGTCCCCTCCACCGTGACCCGCTTGCCCCAGCGCACCCGGCGCACCGGCGCATTCAGCCGGATCTCCAGCCCCCGCGTCAGCCGGCGCCGGACAAAGGCGCCGATGCCGCCCTCCGGCACCAGGTTGCTGCCGTCGAGCGCGTTGCGCCGCCAGTCCAGCGCGCTGAAATCCTCGGCCGCGGCGGCGCAGATCACCGGCCCCTCCCACGCCTCGATCGTCGCTGCCCAGGGGTCGGCCGGCAGGCGGCGCGTCACCGCGGCCAGCGAGACGTCGCCATTCTCCGTGATGGCAGCGTCGGCCGCCAACGTGTAGCGCACCCAGGCGGCGTCATAATCGGCCAGCTCCGCCGCCGTCGCCACGCTCCCGCCGATGAAGGTGCGCTCCACCCGGATGTCGTCGGAGCGCAGCAGCCCATCGTCCGCAGCACGCGCGATCCCGACCAGCGGGTTGTGCTCCGCGTCGTGGAACCAGACCGCCCCCATGTCGAACCACACCCCGCCGAGGGAAGCGGGGTACGCGGTCCAGGCGCGCCCGCCGATGCGGCCCGAGGCCTCCAGCACCAGCGCGCGCCGCCCGGCATCCCGCACCGCGGCGGCGGCGGCCAGGCCCGCCAGGCCGGCCCCGATGATCACAACGTCGGTCTCGGGCACGCACGATCTCCTGTCTTCAGCCAACGCGCGGACCACGCGGAACGGTCAATTTCAAGGACCGCCGGTATCAGGCCCGGTATCAGGCAACAATCCGCGCAACCTCCTCAGGGGGTTGTAGAACCAGCTCATCGTACGCCTTCATCAAGGTTTCCGTGATTGTCCCCGGCGTGAACCGGTGCGGCCCGATCTCCCGCACCGCCGTCACCTCGGCCGCGGTGCCGGCCAGGAACACCTCGCTCGCCCGGCTCAGCTCGGATGGCTCGATCCGCCGCTCCACCACCTTCATCTGCCGCCGCTTCGCCAGGCTGATCACGCTGCGCCGCGTGATCCCGTCCAGGAAGGCGTCAGGAATGGGCGTATGCAGCTCGCCATCGATCACCAGGAAGATGTTGGCCCCGGTCGTCTCGGCCACCAGACCGCGCCAGTCCAGCATCAGTGCGTCCGCATACCCCTCCTGCTCCGCCTTCAGCTTGCTGAGCGAGCCGATCACGTACAGCCCCGACGCCTTGGCCAGCACCGGCGCGGTCTCCGGCGCCGGCCGCCGCCATTCCGCCTGCGCCACCCGGATGCCCTGCATCCGCTCCGTCCCGAAGTAGCTCGGCCAGGGCCAGGCGGCGATCGCCAGATGGATCGAGGTGCCGGTCGCGGACACCGCGAGCTGCTCCGACCCGCGCCAGGCCACCGGGCGCACATACCCGTCCGTCAGCCCATTGGCGCGCAGCACTTCGTTGCAGGCGGCATCGATCTGTTCCGCACTCCAGGGCATGTCGAACGCCAGGATGCGGCCGGAGTTGATCAGCCGCTCCGTGTGGTCGCGCAGCCGGAAGATGTTGCCGCGATACGCGCGTTCCCCTTCGAACACGGCGCTGGCATAGTGCAGCCCATGCGATAGAACATGCAGCTTGGCGTCGCGCCAGGGCACCAGCGAGCCATCCAGCCAGATCCACCCGTCGCGGTCGTCGAAAGGAAGCAGCGCCATGGTCGTTTTCTCCGAAATTTTCGTGCGTGCCTGAGGCCGAACGTAAAATATGCCGCCAATTAAGTCAACAATACTGACCTATTCCGTCCGCGAATGCCCGGCATACTGAAAGCCCGGCCCCGCGCCGCCCGGTCCAGCCGCTTCGTCGCCCCGCCGAAGCTGCCGCCGCCGACTCCGCAGGTCGAGGTCGGCCCGGCCGAGATGCGCCTGGCGCAGGACCTGCTGTTCTTCGGCTACCGGGAGTTCACCAGCGTCGCCGACCAGGTGCTGGAGGAACTCGGCCTCGGCCGAGCGCACCATCGGGCGCTGCATTTCATCGGGCGGAATCCGGGCATAACGGTGTCCGGTCTGCTGGCAATCCTGCGCATCACCAAGCAATCGCTGGCGCGGGTGCTGAACGTGCTGATCGACCAGGGTTACGTCGCCCAGGCGCCGGGCTTCGAGGACCGGCGCCAGCGCCTG
This sequence comes from Rhodopila sp., assembly GCA_035640755.1. Classification (GTDB taxonomy): domain Bacteria; phylum Pseudomonadota; class Alphaproteobacteria; order Acetobacterales; family Acetobacteraceae; genus Rhodopila. The sequence continues at coordinate 3,939 of DASQVN010000584.1, read as the reverse complement.
CTGACCCTGACCGACTCCGGCCAGGCGCTGGAGCGGCGGCTGTTCGAGGCACAGCGCGCGAAGCTCACGCAAGCCTGGGTGGAAGCCGGACCGGAAGCCGTGCAAGGCTTCCAGACGGTCATGCGCGCGCTCATGGACCAGGGCGCCCGCGCGTATATCGATGGTGAAGGTCCGGCAGAGGGCGCCTGATCGCATGGTGGACGAGTGCCATATCCTGGTGGTGGAGGACGATCCGCGGCTGCGGGAGCGGCTGGCGCGGTATCTCGGCTCGGAAGGCTTCCGCGTCACCACGGCGGGCGACGCGGCCGAGGCGCGGTCCCGCCTGCGCTCGATCAACCCCGACCTGCTGGTGCTGGACGTGATGATGCCGGGCGAGTCCGGGCTGGACCTCACGCAGTCGCTGCGTAATGAGCCGGCCTGCACCATGCCGATCCTGCTGCTCACGGCGCGCGGCACCCCGGAGGACCGCATCGCCGGGTTCGAGGCGGGGGCCGACGACTACCTGGGCAAGCCGTTCGAGCCGCGCGAGTTGGTGCTGCGCATCCGTGCGCTGCTGCGCCGTGCCCCGCCGCCGCCCATGCCGGCCGCGCCGACCGGCCCGGTGCGCATCGGGCCCGCCGAGTTCGACCCGGAGCGCGGGGAGCTGCGCGACGCCAAAGGCCCGATCCGCCTGACCGGCGGTGAGGCGGCGCTGCTGACCGCGCTGGCCCGCAAGCCGAACGAGGTACTCTCGCGCGAGGACATCGCCGAGGCGCTGGGCATGGATGACTCGGGTGAACGCGCGATCGACGTGCAGGTGGTCCGCCTGCGCCGCAAGATCGAGGCCGACCCGCGCGAGCCGCGCTTCCTGCACACCGTGCGCGGCCGCGGCTACGTGCTGAAGCCGGGGTTCTGAGGTGCGCACCCGCATCCGGCTGCCTTACGGCTATGCGGTCAAGCGCTTCATGCCCCGCGGCCTTCTGGGGCGCACGCTGCTGATCATGCTGGTGCCGCTGGTCGTCGTGCAGGGCGTGGCGCTGCAGCTGTTCTACGGCAGCCATCTGAACCTCGTCTCCCGCCGCCTCTCCGGCGCCATTGCCGGCGAGATCTACTATACCATGCAGTTGACCGAGAAGTTCCCCGACCCGGCGGACCGGGAATGGGCGCTGGAGATGGCGCGCCGGCAGTTCGTCCTGGGCATCCGCATGGAGCCCGGGGCGAAGCTGACCACGCACAAGTGGACCAACATCATCGGCCCGATGGATGACGACCTGGCCGAGGCGCTGCGTGAGAAGTTCAACGTCCCGTTCACCATGGACTGGACCTCCAGCCCGACCACGGTGCTGATCCGGCTGCAGCTTCCCGACGGCGTGCTGGACGTGGAGGCGCCGCGCAAGCGGCTGGCCACCGGCACCGTATTCCTGTTCGTCGGCTGGGTGGTCGGCACCGCGCTGCTGCTGTTCGCCATCGCCGCCCTGTTCATGCGCAACCAGGTGCGCGCGATCCGCCGCCTCGCCCGGTCGGCCGAGGCGTTCGGCATGGGGCGCGACATCCCGCCGATCCGCCCCGAGGGCGCGGCCGAGGTGCGCCAGGCCGCCGCCGCGCTGAACCGGATGCAGGAGCGCATCCGCCGGTTCCTCACGCAGCGCACCGAGATGCTGGCTGGCGTATCGCACGACCTGCGCACGCCGTTGACGCGCCTGAGGCTCGCGCTGGCGATGCTGCCGCGCACCGAGGAGACCACCCCGGACATCGCGGAAATGACCGCCGATGTCGAGGAGATGGAGCGCATGATCGCCGGCTACCTGGCGTTCGCCCGCGGCGAGAGCACGGAACAGGCCGAGGAGGTCAACCTCGCCACCCTGCTGGATGAGGTGGCGGCGGGCGCCAGGCGGGCCGGCATGGCGCTGGAGCTGGATGTGCCCGCGGAGCTGAGCCTGAAGCTGCGCGCCGATGCGGTGAAGCGGGCCGTCACCAACCTGGTCGATAATGCCCGCCGGCATGCGGGGCGGGTCGTGCTGGCCGCGGCGGCGCAGGGACGGTCGGTGATGGTGACCATCGATGACGACGGGCCCGGCATTCCGGCAGACAAGCGGGAGAGCGTGTTCCGCCCGTTCGAGAGCGGCTCCGCCGGCGGCACCGGCCTCGGCCTGACCATCGCACGTGACATCGTGCGCGCCCACGGCGGTGAGATCGTGCTGGAGGACAGTCCCCTGGGCGGCCTGCGCGCCCGCATCCGGCTGCCGGTGTAGGCCCCTCCCAGCGCCGCCACTGTTGCGCATCCGTCATGGCCGTGCCCCTCCGTCATGGCCGGGCTTGACCCGGCCATCCACCCCCAGGCGGAGGATGGTCCGTTTGCGGCGGTGCAGTCGGGCGGCACCGCCATCGGGCAGATGGCCGGGTTAAGCCCGGCCATGACGGGAACGCAACAGCGGCGGCAACAGCTCCCTCCCCGCCTGATCCTGATGCGTATGCGGAGCGAACGACGTCAGGATGTCCCCCCCGCGGAGCCTTCGGGTGCGCTCCAGGCCATTGATGATCTCCATCAGCCGGGAGGCGCGCCCCTCCCACGTGGTCGGCATGAAGCCGGTCGGCCGCGAAACCTCACCCGCCTGGATCCGCCGCAGCGTCTCCGCGCCGTGCTCGGCGTCCCGAACGACATGCACCCATGGCGCCAAGGCCCTGGCGGAGGGGATGTCGGTCGAGATGACCTCCAGCCCCGCGTTCAGGCAATGGTAGAACCGTAACGGATCGATCGTGCGGGTCAGCGGCGAGTTGGCGCGGTACGGCGCCACCATGACACGGTAGGCCCGCAGGATCGAAGGCAGGTCGTCCGTTGTGTACGGGCCGTGGTCCAAAATGTTGGCGTGTTCCGTGACAAGCCTTGAGGCACGCTGCGCCGTCTCCGGGTCGCTGTTGCGGGTCCACCCGTGGATATGAAAGCGCGACTGCGTGCTCGCCCTGGCCAGCCGCACGACGAAATCGAAGTCGAAACGGGCGTCGAAACTCGTCAGGATCAGCACATCCGCCGGATCGGTACCGTCATGCGACATCGGCAGGATATGGGACGCGTTGCCGAGGACGTGCGAGCCGGGAAACAGCTCCGCCAATGCCGGCGTTGCGCAAACCACGGCGTGCGAGCCCATGCGCGGCAGCGCGATCGCAAGCGTCCGTCGAAGCCGAGCCAAACCCCGATGGTAGTAGCGCAGGTCGTCGTGCATATCGAAGCACCAGACGCCGCGCCGCGCGACCGAGCGGATGAACAGCATGACCGCTGGCAGAGATGCGTCGGTGCTGTCGAAATAAATGTCGATCCCGCCGTCCCGGCAGCGGCGTGCAAGCCGTTTCACGAGCTCGGCCAGGGACATTTCGGACGCCGGAGAAGCCTGCTCCGGGCCGGAGATGACGGGGCGGCGCCGCATCCGGATGCAGTACACCTCGTGGTCTCTGCGCAGCGCATCAACCAGCGGCCGGCGGAAGTCGGAGGAAGGGTCGCGGCAGGTGAAGACGAAGATGCGGAAACCGGCGGTCATGGCCGGCTGCCCGGCCGCAGCAGATCATAGACCCCGACCGCCCGGGCGCCCCACTTGATCCCCCTGCGCAACGGCGCCGGCAGCAGGCGGGCCCGCGGCATCAGCCCGGCGGCACGCGCCTTCGCCAGCGCGGCGCGCGCATCGTATTCGACCCGGCGCACCGAAACCGTTCGCTCCTCGGTATCAAGCAGGAGGTATGTCGCCCGCCGCTCCGCCGTCCGCGGCTGCCCGACCGAACCGGGATTGAGCAGATAGACTGCATCGTCCCGCAGCACGACGTGATCCGTCTCATGGCGGTGCGACGCGCCGTTCCGATATTCGAAGGCGCCGAGGACATGGGTGTGTCCGAAGGCGCATATCCGCGCGGTGGAGGGATGGCGAAGCAACGCGGCAAAGCTGCACTGCCGGCGCTCCTCGGTGTCGAGCC
>DASQVN010000583.1:0-8987 GCA_035640755.1 Rhodopila sp. | reverse complement strand
CGCAGGAGGTAACGGCGTTGATCACCGGCGCGCTGGAGTTCGCATGAGCGAGTTTGCCAATGTCGGGCGGGCAGCATGGCATTCCCGCGGGTTCCTCGCCACGCAGACGGCCTATGTCCTGGCCGCGCTGCTGATCCTGGGCGCAGCGATGGCGGTGGCGTCCCCGGCGTTCCTGACGCTGGGCAACCTGATCAATGTGTTCACCAACTTCTCCTATGTCGCGCTCGTCTCGCTGGGCTCGACGCTGGTGATTCTGACTGCGGGCATCGATCTGTCGGTCGGTTCGGTCATGGCGCTGACGGCGATCGCGACGGCGCTGCTGTTCGGACACCTGGGCGCAACCGCGCTGGCCGGCGTGCCGGGGCTGGTGATGCTCGCGGCCGTGGTCGGCGGATTGCTGATCGCAGCCATCATCGGCGGCATCAACGGGCTGCTGATCGCGCGGATCGGGCTGACCCCGTTCGTGACGACGTTGGGCATGCTCTCGGTGGCACGTGGGCTCTGCTATGCGGTGACGCAGGGCAAGGGGGTCGCGATCTCGGGCGCGGATTCCGACCTGTTCTTCGACATCACTGACGGGACCATCGCCGGCGTGCCGATGCCGTTGATCTACCTCATTGTTCTTGCCGCGCTGATGGGCGTGTTCCTGCACCATACGGCGACCGGGCGGCACGTCTTCGCCCTGGGCGGGAATGAGCGTGCGGCTGCCCTGACCGGCGTGCCCGTCGCGCGGATCAAGGCCGGCGTCTACGTCGCGTCCGCCCTGTCGGCGGGGTTCGCGGGCATCCTGATGGCCGGCTGGCTTGGTTCGGTGCCGGCCAACCTCGCCACGGGGTATGAGCTGCGGATCATTGCCGCGGCGGTGATCGGCGGCGCCAACCTGAACGGCGGCATCGGCGGCCCGGTGGGCGCCATCGTCGGCGCGGCGCTGATCGAGACGATCCGCAACGGCCTCGTCCTCGCCGGCGTAAACACCTACTGGCAGGACACGCTGGTCGGCGTGATCATCATTGCCGCCGTCCTGGTCGACCGGTTGCGGACCAGGCGGGTGCAACCCTGAAGAACATACGGGAGGAACATTGCCATGAAGCACCTCTTGCTGGCCGGTATAGCCCTGCTGGGCCTGTACGCCCCATGTCTGTCCGGCGTTGCGCGGGCCGAGGATCTTCGCTTCGCGATCGTGCCGAAGTCGATGAACAACCCGTATTTCGACCTGGCGCGCGACGGATGCGAAGCGGAAGCCAAGAAGATCGGCGTGCAGTGCATCTACCAGGGACCCGTGGAGCAGGAACCCGCCACGCAGGTGCAGATCATCCAGGACATGATCTCGCGGCACGTGGACGGGATCGCGATCGCCGTGGCTGATGCCCCGGCCGTCGGCCGCGTCATCCGCCAGGCGCGCCAGGCCAATATCCCGGTGATCACGTTCGACGCCGATGCGCCGGACAGCCAACGCCAAGCCTATGTCGGCACCAACAACAAGGAGCTCGGCCTTGCGATCGGGCGGGAACTGGCCAAGGTCCATCCGAAACCCGGCAGCTTCGCCCTGATCTCCGGCGGCCCCGCGGCGGCAAACCTGCAGGAGAGGGTTGATGGCGTGCGCCAGGTCCTGAAGGGCGCCGGCTGGACCGAGGTGGCAGGCTCCCCGACCTTCTGCAACGACGACAGCGCGCTGGCGGTGCAGCAGATGACCGATCTGATGACAGCACACCCCGACCTGGCGGCGCTGGTCCCGGTCGGCGGCTGGCCGCTGTTCAGCGCCGAAGCCTACCGCCGCTTCGTCACTCCGCACATGCAAGCACTGAAGGACGGGCGCTTCGCCATCGTTTCGGCCGACACGCTGCCGGTGGAGATCGACGCGCTGAAGGCAAGCGAGGTCAACGCGCTGGTCGGGCAACGCCCGGCGGAGATGGGTGCCAAGGCCATGGATATCCTGCTCGCCCTGCACAAGGGCCAGAATGTGCCGAAGATCACCTATGTCGGCCTGGACGTCGTCACGCCCCAGAACGTGGCGCAGTTCGGCAAGTAGCCCTCCGTTGTGCGCTCAGTGGTGAGACATTGGCGCGCCCCACCACGGAGCACACCGAGGGGAATCAGATCAACGGCTTGCCACCGGTGACGGCAACCGTCGCGCCGGACACATAGCTCGCCTCATTCGACGCCAGCATGACATACACCGGCGCGAGTTCCGCCGGCTGCCCCGGGCGCTTCATCGGCACCGAGGCGCCGAACGACTTCACCTGCTCCGCCGGCATGGTGGAGGGGATCAGCGGCGTCCAGATCGGCCCCGGCGCCACGCAATTGGCACGAATCCCCTTCTCGGCCAGAAGCTGCGCCAGCCCGCCGGTAAAGTCCTGGATGGCCGCCTTGGTTGCGGCATAGGCCAGCAGCGTCGGCTTCGGCGTATCGGCGTTGATTGAGGTCGTGTTGACGATGGCGCTGCCCGGCGGCATGTGCGGCACCGCGGCCTTGGTCAGGCGGAACATCGCGCCGATGTTCACATCGAACGTGTAGTCCCACTCATCGTCCGAGATCTCCTCGATCGCCTTGTGGGTCATCTGGTATGCGGCGTTGTTCACCAGGATGTCCACCCGACCGAACGCCCTGACCGCGGCATCCACAACCTTCGTGCAGTGCGCCCGGTCGGCCAAGTCACCCGCGACCAGCTCGACTCGGCGCCCTGCCTCCTTGACCCACCGGGCGGTTTGCTGGGCGTCCTCATGCTCATTGAGATAGGCGATCAGCACATCCGCACCCTCCCGCGCGAATGCAATGGCAACCGCTCGGCCGATCCCGGAGTCGCCGCCGGTGATGATCGCCGCCTTGCCGGCGAGGCGGCCGGAGCCGCTGTAGCTGTGCTCCCCGTGATCAGGAGCAGGGTTCATCGGGTTCAGGCGGCCGGGGGTCTGGCCCTGGCTTTGCTGTGGCATGGGGGCGGTGGGACGATCGGACATCGCTGGTTCCCTCGGCTGGATTGACGCGAAGGCCAACGCCCGCGGCGCGGCTTGATCGCGAGCGAGGCGGGTTCACAAGCAGGTGGGTCGCCTGTCGCGTGCGGGACAGGCCCGGGAGTCCAGTGTAGAGCAAATACCATTGCGGCGTCGTGTCCACCTCGCGCCTCGGCCGTGGCCCGGAAGGATCGGGGCCCGGCCGACGGAGGGTATGGGCGCCGGATGGAGATACGTATTTGGCCGTAACGATACAGGTTGGCGGCAGCCGGCATGGACGCGATGGGTCATTACCTGGTCCATCACTATTTGCGGCCGTGATCCTGCTTGGCGCCGCACTGCGCATCGTCCATCTGGGGCAGGCCTCGTTCTGGAACGACGAATTCTTCAGCCGTTACTATCCGGATCTTGGGCTGGGCTTCCTCTGGGGCCCGGGTTTTACCCGGGAGACGACGCCACCGACCTACTACACGCTGCTGCTGGGCTGGATGCATCTGTTCGGAGCCAGCGAGGCAGCGCTGCGCGCACTGTCGGCGATCGGATCGGTTGCAACGATCCCGTTGGTGTATCTATTAGCGTGCGAATTCGCCGGGCGGCCGAGCGCACTGCTGGCGGCGCTGTTGTTTGCGATTGCGCCCATGCAGATTTATTACGCGCAGGAAGCGCGGGTCTATGCGCTGACTCTGCCACTTGCGTGTCTCGTACTTCTCGGCATGGCGCGCTACGTGCAAGCGCCGCGTGCCGGCCACTTGATGCTATATGGTGTCAGCGGCGTAATCTCGGTTTACTTGCACAACATTTGCGCCATCCTGCTCGCCAGCTGCAACCTGGCATTCCTGACCATGCTCTCCGGGCGGCGCCCGGCGGTGACCTGGCCGATGTTGCGCGCATGGATCATCGCCAATGCAACCGTCGCTGCCCTGTGCCTCCCCGAGGCGGTTGCCATGCTGCGGGAACTGCAGGCCGACCGTCTGGGCTGGATTTCCCCCCGCACCTGGCGTGACGTACTCGCGGCGGTTGGCACCGTGATCAGCGGCCCGGCCGTCCATCCATTGCGCCTGAACCTCGGCCTGGGGCTGTTGTTCTGCCTGGCCGTTGGCGCAGGCGTCTGGATCGTCCGCCTGGACCGGCGCGCTGTCACGATCCTGCTGCTGGTTCCCGGCATCGAGTTCACGCTCATCCTGCTCGCCGGGCTGCGTCAACCGGTGCTGGAGCCACGCATCCTGTGCTGGTTGGGTGTGCCAATCAGCGTACTGGCCGCCTGCGTGCTGACGCCGTCGACGCGCGTCCGGCCGGCACTGGCAGCGGCCGTAGGCGTCGTCCTGCTGGTCGGGCTGGCGTTTCAATTCTTCGAAGGCGCCAAGGCGAAGGAGCCCTGGCGATTATTGCTGGCGCAGTTGCAGCCGGAAATTGCCCGGGCCGATCTCATCGTCGTCGGCCCCTGGACCCAACCGCTGCCGCTGCTCTACTATGGGCAGGACATGGCAAAGGTGCGCCACTGGCATGAGTACCTGCCGGAGACGGTGGAAAGCACGGTGATCAGCCGCGAGATCGGCACCCAGGAGATCAGCCGCGACGCGTTGCTGGCGGACCTCCGTGCCGGCAAGCGGGTGCTGCTGATCCAGCGGGAGGTCGAGTACTACTTCCAGCACCTGTTGACGGACGTGACCCCACCGCAACGCGAATGGCAGCGCGACTGCGGACGATCGTTCTGCATGAAGGGCTGTACTGGGACGGGACTTTACGGCCGCCTCAGCCCTCGGCGTAGGGATTCTTCGTGCCGCGAAGCTGCAACCGGATCGGCGTGCCAGGCAGCTTGAACGTCTCCCGCAGGCTGTTCACCAGATAGCGCTGGTAGTCCTCCGGCAGTCTCTCCGCGCGTGTGCCGAACACGACGAACGTCGGCGGGCGCGCCTTGGGCTGGGTGACGTAGCGCAGTTTCAGCCGGCGGCCATCCACCAGGGGCGGCTGGTGCGTGGCCACCGCATGCTCAAACCAGCGGTTCAGCTCACCGGTCGGGATGCGCTTGTTCCAAACCTCATAGGCAGCGCGGACGGCCGGCAGCAGGCGGTTGATCCCGGCACCGGTCAGGGCCGAGAGGGTGACGACCGGAATGCCCTTCATCTGTGACAGGCTGTCTTCCAGCCGCTCCTGGATGGCCTTGCGCACGGCGCTGCGATCGGCGACCGCATCCCATTTGTTCAGGGCGACGACGCACGCCCGGCCCTCCCGCTCGATCAGGCGGGCAATCTGCAGATCCTGGTCATGGATGCCGTGCTCGGCATCCACGGTCAGCACGACGGCCTCGGCCATCTTCAGCGCCTCGATGGCGGCACTGACCGACATCCTTTCCAGCGTCCCCTCGACGCGCGCCCGGCGGCGGAGGCCCGCGGTATCCACCAACTCAATCGGGCGCCCGTTGGGGTTCGGCAGGATTGCCGCAACGGCATCGCGGGTCAGGCCGGGCTCGGGGCCGGTGATCATCCGCTCCTCGCCCAGCAGGCGGTTCAGCAGGGTGGACTTTCCGGCATTCGGGCGCCCGACGATGGCCAGCTTCAGCGGACGGTCCGGGTCGGCGGCCGCCTCGGCGTCGGTTTCGGGTTCGGCTGGCAACCGGTCGACGATCTCCGACATCAGGTCGGAGATCCCCTCGCCGTGCTCTGCCGAAACCCCGACCGGGTCGCCCAGCCCCAGGGCATAGGCATCGAGCAGCGCGGAACTGGCCATCCGGCCCTCGGCCTTGTTGGCGACCAGCAGGACCGGCTTGCCCTGGCGGCGCAGCCACTGGGCAAAGTGCTGGTCAGCCGGCGTCAGGCCGGCGCGGGCATCCACCAGGAACAGCACCAGATCGGCCAGCCGCACGGCGCTGGCGGAGCTTTCCCGCATCCGGCCGGACAGGGTTTCCGGGGCGGATTCCTCCAGCCCTGCCGTATCGATCAGGCGGACCGTGCGGCCGCGAAGCTGCGCCTCGGCCTCCTTGCGGTCCCGGGTGACGCCGGGGGTGTCGGACACCAGCGCGGTGCGGCGGCCGACGAGGCGGTTGAACAGCGTCGACTTGCCGACGTTGGGCCGTCCGGCGATGACGACGGTTGGCGCCATGGTACCCCTACCTCAAGGCGATGAGCCGAGCATTGTTGGTGACGATCAGGACGGTGCCGTCCGCGACGATGGGGGAGAACGGCGCCGGCGCCTCCGACAGTTCCAGATGGCCGAGGATTTCGCCGGTATAGGGGCTGATCGACAGCGCATCCTGACCGGTGCCGGTGACGATCAGCCGATCGCTGACCAGCAGCGGACCATACCACGTCAGGGTGTTCTTGCGGGACTCGGGATCCTCCCACCGCGGCAACTGGGTGACCCAACCGACGCGGCCATCGGCGGTGGAGAGTGCCGCGGCCTCCTGCGTGGCGGAGATGACGAACAGCCAGTCGCCGGCGGCGAAGGGCGTGTCCTCGCCGGCCACCTGACGCTCCCACACCCGCCGGCCGGTGGGCACGTCGTTGCAGACCAGCAGCCCGCCCATGCTGATGGCGTACACGAGGCCGTTCACCACCACCGGCGCGCCGCGGATCGACAGCAGGTCGGGCACTGTCACCCTGCTTTGGCTGGCGCCGAGGCCATCGGTCCAGGACGCCGTGCCGCCATCGGCACGCAGCGCCGCGAGCTCGCCCGAGCCGAAGCCGACGATGACCAGGCCGCGATGATAGGCCGGCGCAGGCTGGCCGAGCATGGAGGTGACGGGCTCGGAGGCCTGGAAATTCCACAGCGGGCGGCCATCGGTTGCGGCAAAGGAGAGAAGCTGGTCGGTGATGGTGACCAGGAACACGCGCCCATCGGCGATGGTTGGTGCGGAACGGGCAGGCACGCCGATGTCGCGGCGCCATTTCTCCTTGCCGCTGGCGGTGTCGAAGGCAACGAGCTGCGACAGGCCGTTGCTGGCGTACAGTGTGGTCCCGTCCGCGCCCAGCCCGCCGCCGACATTGGTGCTGTCGGCGTCCTTCGGCTTGCTGTCGGCCCGCCACAAGCGCCTGCCGTCGGTCAGCCGGAAGGCGCTCACCATGGCATCGGAGTCCATGGTGAACACCATGCCGTTCAGAACCACCGGCTGGGCCGTCAGGACGCGGCGATAGCCTCCGCCCTCGCCGATATCGACCTTCCATGCCTCGTGCAGGTTATCGCTGGCGGCCAGGTGACCCATCAGGTGTGCGGGATTGCCCCCCGCCTGCGGCCAGGCGGCATTGCGCACCGCCGGCGGCAGGACGACCTTTGGAGCGCCCTGGTCCACCACCAGGCCGCGGCGTTCGGCGAGCACCGGTTCCCGCTTACCCGGCAGCGGCGTCTTCCGGCTGCCGAACCAGTCTTCGAACAGCCCACAGCCAGCCAGGGCGAGCGGCGCGAGGAGGACGCTCCGGCGCGCCAGAAGGCCGGATCGGGCAGTCACAGAGTCGGTCACGCCAACGCTTCCCCTGTCGTCAAGATCAAGTCGTGCCGGCCGCGCCGAGCCCGGCCAGAAGCGCCGAGGCGCGGGCGCGCACGCCGGCGGGCGCCAGGAAGTCGGCCGACAGCGCCTTCAGTGTCTGACGGGCCTCCTCGGTCTTGCCAAGCCGAAGGTCAAGCACCGCGAGCTGCTCACGCGCCAGGGCGGACCAGGGGTTGTCGGGCACCGCCAGCGGCTTGAGACGGGCCTGCAACTGGTCGGGGTTGCCCTGGTCGAGCTGGTGCTGGGTGGCCATCAGCGTGGCGAAGTCGCGCAGCAGCGGGTCGATGCTGGAGTCGGTGGCGACCGCGTTCCACAGTGCCTCGGCCCCCGGCAGGTCACCGTTCCGGGCCTTCAGGCCGGCGGCGCGCAGGCGGGCGAGGGTCTTGTAGCCCTCGGGCGCTGACGCGGCGAGTTGCTCCAGCGCCGGCAGCTGGTCGGCGTGCGAATCGCCGGCCGGACCGTTCTCGATCGCGTTGACCGCGGCGATGTAGCGCGTGGCGGCGGCCGCGTCGGCCTCTCGCTGCGCCCGGGTGTGGAATTCCCAGGCGAGCGTGCCGCCCACCGAGGCGACCACAAGAACGATCAACAGCCAGCCATAGCGTTTGAACAGGCGCTGGGCGCGTTCAGCGCGGAGGTCCTCATCCACCTCATCAAAGATATCGACCACGTGGGTACCCTCGGCTGTCTTCGGACATATCGTGTCCGGTGATGACGACGCGGGGGTGTGGCGGGAAACCAGTGCGTCGGCAAGGGTTCATTTACCTTTTTCCGCGACACTGCCGGCATGAGGATGATTTTCGCCCCGTTTTGTGCAGCCCTGCTGGCCGGCTGCGGGCTCACCGAGACCGCGATCGCCACGCTCACCGTGACGGCAAACGCAGGCAGCATCGCCGCGATCCAGCGCTCCCCGCCCGATGCGCTGTTTTCGCTACTGACCGGGCAGGATTGCTCCGTCGTGCGGCTGGACCAGGGCAAGGGCTACTGCCGCCCGGTCGAGCCGCCGCCCGAGCCGCCGCCGTTCTGCACGCGCAGCCTGGGCGTGGTGGATTGCTGGCAGGACCCGAGCCGCCTGCCCGGGTACTACACCGGGGTGGCGGACGGGCCGATGGCGCTGACCGCGGCGCAGGAGGCGAACCGCACCCGCACCTGGCCCTGATCGTCCGGCGCATGGTCGTTTGGGGGCTGCCGGTCGGACAACGTGAATCGCGCGGTTCGATCGTCATGGTTGAGCTTTCCGTGCGACCGGTGTATGGGGATCTGCGTTGGACCCGTAGCTCAGTTGGATAGAGCGTCGCCCTCCGAAGGCGAAGGTCGTGCGTTCGAGTCGCGCCGGGTCCGCCATACTTTTCAATTAGTTAACTCAGCGCTTAGCTAGCCGGGCTATTGGCCTAGCGAGCACATAGCGAGCATTTTCGGCACCGGGAGCATTCAAACCTTGGAAGCGATTCCCCCGCTGCGTGGTTGATTGGGACACGTGTGGACGCCCCGTTCCGAGCAAGAAGGATCTTCAGGTTCAGCATGGTGCGTGGCCAGGTGCTGACATGTGTCCGGCCTCGAAT
>DASQVN010000582.1:0-3560 GCA_035640755.1 Rhodopila sp. | reverse complement strand
CTGATTGATGATGTCGACGCCGAGCGAAACGGTGTGTCGCCACAGGTGGGAGGTCGCGGGCAAGCCATGGTTACGGTATCGCGGGCCAGCTTGGGGATGTGGGCGCTCCGGCGGTTCCGGAACGGGTGGAAAGCACGAACGGCATGACGCCCGCGGACAATGCGCGTGAGGAGGCATCTCAGGGCCCTGCATGTGGGCATATAGCGCGCGAGCACATTGGGGGCTGAGAGGCATGCGGATGACCGTGACGTTCGACAACGGACCGACCCCAGGCGTCACCGAACGGGTTCTGGAGATCCTGGCCCGCCAAGGCGTACGAACCACATTCTTCGTTATCGGCCAGAAGCTTCGGGACAAGTCATCGGCCGCGCTCCTTGGCGGGATCAAGGCCGCCGGACACTGGATCGGCAATCATACGCTGAGCCACTCCGTGGCCCTCGGCGACCAGCCGGACGCTGACTACGCCCGCCGGGAGATCGAGGAAGCTCAATCCCTTATCGGCATCTGGCCCGCCCAGGAGAAGCTGTTCCGTCCTTACGGTAACGACGGGCTGCTGGGCCGGCACCTGTTCAGTGCCGCGGCGATGTCGCACCTCCGGCGCAACAACTACACCACTGTGATCTGGAACCTGGTTCCGGGCGACTGGCGAAACCCGGACGGCTGGGTTGGGGACTGCATCGCCGGCCTGAACAGGATGGACTGGGCGGTGGTGGTCCTGCACGACATCACTGGCGCCTGTCTCGAACGGCTGCCCGAGTTCCTGTTGCGGATCAAAGATCTCGGCATCAGCATCGAACAGGCGTTTCCGGACAACGTCATCGTGACGCGGAATGGGCGCTGCGTCACCGTGCCCGGGGAGCTCGTCGCGGATCACGTGCCGACGTGACGCCCCGCCAAACGCCACCACAAGCGGAGGATCCGAGATGCTGCAAGTGCCTGAGGCGACGTGGCCGCCGCCTTTCCGCATCACCCGCGCGAGCCACCTGGTCTATACCGTGCGCGACATCGCCCGCAGCCGCGCCTTCTACACCGAAGTGCTCGGCCTCGTGGTGAGCGACGAGGACCGGAACACCCTGTATCTACGCGGCGTAGAGGAACGGTCGCATCACAGCCTGGTGCTGAAGCGCACGGACAGCGCCCCGGCCTGCATCCGCGCCGGGCTGCGCACCTTCGGCGACGAGGACCTGGAGAAGGCCCGGTTCTTCTTCGAGCAGCGCGGCATGAAGGCCGAGTTCATCGAGGTGCCGTACCAGTCACGCACACTGCACACAACAGATATTGCCGGCACCCCGCTGGAGTTATGCGCCTCGATACCGCGCACCGAACGGGTGGACCAGAACTTTGAGAGCCTGCGCGGCGCCGGCGCGCTCCGCTTCGATCACTACCAGATCACCGCCCCGGACATTCAGACGGCTGCTTGCTTCTACGCGGAGCTCGGCTTCCGGGTTGTGGACTACATGATGGTGTCCGGCGCGCCCGTGGGAATTTTCCTCCACGTCAAGGATTCGATGTATGACGTCGTGTTCATACGCCGGCCGGGACCGGCGCTGCACCATTACGGCCACATCGTCGGCGGAATCAACGACATCATCCGGGCCTGCGACGTCGCGGGCAGAATGGGCTACGGCGACCACGTCGAATTCGGGCCCAGCCGACACAGCCTGGGCCACTCGTATTACGTCTACCTGCTGGACCCGGACGGCCACCGCGTCGAGCTGCTGCCGCCCCCGATCTACTACGGCGACGCCGATGATGGTCCGGTCATTCACGACCTGACCGGCGTTCGGCGGGTAACAGAGTCTTGGGGGCTGCCGCCACGCTTGAGCTGGCTGAAGAACGCCTCGCCGTTCGAAGGGGTGCCATGCACCAGCCCACGCGCGGGTGGGCCGGAGCCGTCGCTGGAAGCCTATCTCGGCATGACCTGACCGATCCACACAGCAGGAGCGAATTTGAGCATGGCGCGAATCCCCTACGTGAGCAGAGACACCATGCCGGAAGGCCGGGTTGACCTCTACGACCGGCTGCTGGCCGAACGCGGCCCTGACCTGGAGCACATTTTTCTTGCGCTGGCCAGCACCGCCGACCTGATGGAAGCCGTTCTCGGCATGGCAACTGCGCTGCGCAGGAGGACGGCGTTGCCACGCGTGTTCCGGGAGCTCGCGGTGGTCACCGTTGGCATCGCGATGGGCGCGTCATACGAGGTGGATCACCATTGGAATGCAGCGCTGCGGGCCGGCGTACGGCGGGAACAGCTGGAACACCTGGAGGCGTTCGAGACCGCGACCTGTTTCACCGAGCAGGAGCGCGCCGTGATCCGCCTGGCGCAGGAGATCACCGGCGCTGGCGAAGTCGATGACGAAACCTGGGATGCGACGGCGTTTCTCGGCCAGCGCCAGCGGCTGGAGCTGCTGCTGACCATTGCGTGGTACAACTGCGTCGTCCGCATCATCCTGCCGCTGCGGATCGATAAGGAACCCTGGTTCGTGCGCCTGTGATCCAGGCGCCGCAGGTGACCGCATGCCTGCCGTTGCGCAGACAATCACGACTGCATCGAGGACAAATCGCCATGTCATCATCAGCCATCGCGCCCGTTCGCCTGCTCGGACTGTCCGGCAGCCTGCGTCGGGCCTCCCACTGCACCGCGATCCTGCGGACCCTGGCGGACGCGCTGAGCGACCGCGCGCGCCTTGATCTGTTCGATCTGGCCGCAATCCCACTCTACAACCAGGATCTCGATGCCGATGGCGGGCCGGACGCGGTCCGTGCGCTCAAGGCGGCCATCGCTGCGGCTGACGGCGTGGTGCTGGTCTCGCCGGAGTTCAACTACGGTATGAGCGGCGTGCTGAAAAACGCCCTGGATTGGGCGTCACGCCCGGCCTACCGATCGGTGTTCAAGGGCAAGCCGTCGCTGGTGATCACCGCTTCGCCTGCGTTCACGGGCGGGGTACGGGCCCAGGCGCAGATCATCGAGACCCTGGTCGCGATGCTGGCGCATGTGGTCGCCACGCCGCAGGTGGTCGTTGCCGCGGTGCACGAGAAGGTGGTCGAGGGCCGGCTGGTTGACGAGGCAGCGCTGCGCTTCGCCCTCGGTGCGGTGGATGCGCTGCTGCATGAGATCGCGCTGCGGAAGCTTGCCTCAGCGGCAGCCTGACGGTCGTGCCGGTATTCCCGCCGGTTCTACAGCCACCATCGGCAGACCCGACAGCCGGGATCACAGGCCGCTTCATTGATACGCTGTCGCTGGCCGGCCGGACGTTCCCGATACACGGCCGGTGTGGCGCAATGATATTCGGCGCGTTGTCGCGCTCGACCCGATCATCGACGCGACGGTCGGGAAATTCGCCCAGATCCGCCATCGTTCGCCGGTGCTGCAGCAGGTGCTGGACGGCCTGTTCAGCGCGCTTTCGGGCCGGCGTGCGTTGGCCAATCACCTCGCCCGGCTGCCCGGTGCCGACGCCAGGGCTGAGGCGGCGGTCGTTCTGCGATGCAGTCTGGATTGCGCCACGTGCCAACTTCCTTGATCCAGCCACCGGCTTCCTCGATGCGTTTGCGGATCGTCT
>DASQVN010000581.1:0-4122 GCA_035640755.1 Rhodopila sp. | reverse complement strand
TGCGACATGTTGACGTGGTCGTTGGGATGCACCGGCTGCTTGCTGCCCAGCGGCGTACCCGCGAGCTGGCAGCAGCGGTTGGAGATGACCTCATTAACGTTCATGTTGAACTGGGTGCCGCTGCCGGTCATCCAGACATGGAGCGGGAACATATCGGCGTGTTGGCCGGCCAGGAGCTCGTCGCAGACCTTGACGATCAGGTCGCGCAGCCTGGGGTCGAGACGGCCGCCTTCACAGTTGACGATGGCAGCAGCGCGCTTGAGCACGGCATAGGCACGGATCATCTCGCGCGGCATGAGATCCTTGCCGATGCTGAAGTGCTCGAGCGAGCGCTGGGTCTGGGCGCCCCAGAGCTTGTCGGCCTCGACCTCGACCGCGCCCATGCTGTCATGTTCGGTTCGCGTGCTGGCCATTCTGGCGGTCTCCTGATCCTGTGTGCGGGCGGCAGGACGTGGTTGCCCGGCGTGTGGCGCCGATGATTGGGCCGGCGCCCCAGCATTGTTCGGGGATCAGGTTATAGAGCGCGGCGCGTGGCCTGGGTCACCTTGCCGCGAGGACGAAGCGGCGGCGGATCAGGCTTCGGTGCGGACGGTGTTTCGGCCGCCGTACTTTGCGGCGTACAGGGCCTGGTCGGCGCGTTGGATGAGGTCGCCGACGGCCTCGCCATGGCGAAACTGGGCGACGCCGACCGAGCAGGTGACGACGCCGAGCCGCTGACCGGAGGTGCGGTTCATGATCGGGCGGGAGCCCAGGGCCTCACGGATCTGCTCCGCAACGCTCCTGGCGCCGGCGAGGCTGGCGCCGGGCAGGATGACGGCAAATTCCTCGCCGCCGAAGCGGGCGGCGGTGTCGCGGCCCTTGATGTGGTCGAGCAGAAGCCTGCCGAACAGGCGCAGCACGTTGTCGCCGATGACGTGGCCGTAGGTATCGTTGAAGCGCTTGAAATGGTCGATATCGAGCATCAGCAGGGAGAGATCACGGCGATCGTCCATCGCCTGCTCTGCCGCGCGGGCGAGAACGGCGTCGAACATGCGTCGGTTAAACAGGCCGGTGAGCGCGTCGCGGGTCGCGTCGCGTTCTGCCTTCACCAGACGTTCCCGCAGGTCGACGATCTTGATGACCGAGGCGGCGAAGAGCTGCTCCAGTGCGCGGACGCGGTTGCCCGCCTGGGCGGTGATGCTGCTGATGACCGTGGTGGCACGCTCGAGCTCGGCCGTGGACGGCATGGGGCCGAGGTCGCTGAGCACGCCGGTCAGGGTATCACCGACGGTCTGCAGCTCCGTGCCGTTGCGATTGACGGTGGTGATCAGCTCACCGGCAATCTGGTGGAGGTTCTGCGTGCTGTCGCGGACGGCGATGAGATCGGAGGGGCCATCGAAGAATTCATGGTAGAGGTCGGTCAGCAGCTCCGGCATCACAACACCGCCGGCCTGCAGGACGGCGCCGAGCCGCTGTTTCAGTTCCGGCGTGGTTTCATGGCAGAAGGCGAACCAAACCTTGTAGTTGTTGGGGGTGGGCGCGATGCCGTGCCGGCGCATCGACTGCCAGGTGATGTCCGCCTGCTGCTGAAGCTGCGAGGACTCGGCCGCGTGTCCGGGGTCCGTGACCTGCCCGGGGACCTGCCCGGGGATGCCGGCCGCTGCCTGGCCGCACGGGCGCGCTGCCGACGCCTGAGTGCTGGAGTGTAACGAGTTTTGCACGGGCCTGCCTCCTTTTCGGAGACAAGTCTAGGCAACAATGTCTTAAGAAGCCGTTAATCCAGATGGATGAAATCGGACGAATTATGACGTACGATCAACGGGCTGCCTGGCTCGGCTCCCAGGCTGGACCGGGCATCAGCGTACGGCGCGGAGCACCTGCAGGAGATCGATCTGGCGGCGAACGCCGCACTTGCGCAGGATCGAGCGGAGCTGCGCCCGGAGAGTTGGCATCTGCAGGCCGAAGTCCTGCGTCAGCTCCTGCAGGGTGCGGCCCCGAAGCAGACCTTTGGCGAGACGTTCCTCGGCCGGGGAGAGGCCGAACAGGCGGCCGAGGTCGGCGTTCGGCGGGACGTCCTCGAGCAGCGTGTCGACAAAGATCATGGCGAGAGGCTGCTCGTCCTCCGGCTGCGCGGGGACGAGAGGAAAGATGGTCACGATCTGCCGGGGGCGGTGATCGCTGCGGCCGAGGAGCAGGCGGCCGGGCGCGGAGGCAGGCTGAGCCTCGATGGCCTTGGTGATCAAGGCGGAAAGCTGCTGATTCTCTGCATCGTCGATCGCGACAAGACGCCCCATCCGGACGGCGAGCACCGGGTCGTCGGCCAGCACCTTCTCGGCCGCGCTGTTCATCTCGACGACATGCCCATTGCCGCGGGTGATGAACATGGGGCGGCCCGAACTGCGAAGCATCCAGTCGCCGAGGGCGGCCTTGAGGTTCATCGGTTGCTGCGCGGACACGTTGCGCTATCCTTCAGGATAGAGACTCGGATATCAATGACTGCCGGAAATCGTTTCATCACAACATTGGGACTACACTGCCGACGATCAATTTGGGCATGTGACTCCACCGTCGAATTGCCGCGAGGCGGCCTCGATCCATGGGCAGTCTTGTTACGTATCTACATCGGATGCGGGCGAACCCGTGCCTCCGCACCTTCCGGTCCTCCGTGCGGTCCGCTCCTCTCATCTGGCACGATACATGCGTTTGGCCCGGGGCAGATCAAGGCCGATGAATACAAAGCAAACTATCTGCCCGCAGAATTTAGTTTTCATACAGCTTGTAGGTGGGTGGACAGCGTCCTACCGTTCTGTCCCGAGAACTATCGTGTGACTGGCCGGGCGGCCCCGACGAGGAAGCAACCGCCGGAAGCAACCAGGAGACCGACAATCGCAAGCAGGCTGGGCTGCTCGCCGAGGAAGAGCCAGGCCAGCAGGGCTGCGGTGCCCGGCACCAGGTAGAAGTTTGCGCTGGCCCGGGCGGCGGAGCCTCGGGCGAGCATACAGGCGTAGAGAGCCATTCCGCCCAGCGACACGAGGACGGTGTTCCAGGCCGTGGCGGCGACGGCCTCCTGCGTCCAGTCCGCGCGTGGGATTTCCAGCCACCAGGCACCCAGGCCAGCGACGAGCGCGGCAGACAGGAACTGCGCGGTAGCATTCTGCAGCAACGGCACCTCGCGGCAGAAGCGGCCGAACCAGACCGTGCCGGCAACAAGGCCAAGGACGCCAACGAAGGCGAGGACGAGGCCGGTGAACCGCGCCGGGCTGGCCAGGGCGGCGTGACCGACGACGAGGCCAACTCCCGCGAGGCCCAGGAACAGGCCGAGCCATTGGCGCGGATGCAAAGGCTCGTGCAGCAGGACGATTCCGAGGGCCGCGGTCAGCAGCGGAGTCAAGGACTGCACCAGCGCGATCTGCGCGGCCGGGGCGAGCAGCAAGCCGGCATGCGGCGCCATCAGGCCGACGGCGTTCAGCAGCGCGCCGGCGATCGCGCAATGCAGCCAGCGCCGCTGGCGCAGCGGCGCCCAGGGCCGGCGCAGCGCGAACATCAACAGCAGCATGACGACGGCACAGGCGGCGAGGCGGACAGCCACGAACAGAAGCGGCGAGAGGTGCCGCAGGCCGGTTTTCGACGCGATGAACGACGAACTCCAAAGCAGGACGAACAGCAACGGGGCGAGGCGGAGTAGGAGGGGCATGAGCTGCGGACGGTTCGGCCGGTGCCTACCCGCATGCCGCGGAGGATGCAAAATCCCTGGCGCTGGCAACGGCGGCAGCGAGGGCGTCGACCGTTTCGGGTACCGTGCGGCTCGTGGTGTCGATGCGGATGTCGGCCAGGGCGTAGAGGGATTCGCGGCTGGCGAGGATGGCGCGCAGGTCGTCCATGGAGCGGCGGTTGTCGCGCATCGGCCGCAGGTCACCCTGGGCAATGACGCGCTGCATATGCAGCTCTGGTGCGGCCATGACCCAGACCGTGAGACACGTTTGCAGCAGGTGGGCGAACGTATCGCGTTCGGCGACCAAGCCGCCGCCGGTGGCGATGATGGCGCGCGGATCGTCGCCGACAAGGCGCTGGAGAACGATCCGCTCCAGTCGGCGGAAGCCGGCCTGACCGTGCAGCTCCATGATCTCGCCGAGGTTGAGGCCG
>DASQVN010000580.1:0-2485 GCA_035640755.1 Rhodopila sp. | reverse complement strand
TCCCCTCTCACGTCGGAGATGTGCAACGAGGTGGAAGGTTTAAGGTTGCCGTATCATGACGTGATATCACAGCTCCTTGACCATTGAACACACTGCGCGCAGCGGCATGGTGCGCCCCCCTTGGCAACCCCTGCGCGCAGGCCGCACTACTCAGCCGCGACGAGCTGCGGCAGCGGCTGGGCGAGCTGGGTCTCCACCAGTTCGGCGAAGCGGCCACGGCGGGCGAGCAAAGTGTTGAAATCGCCCCGTTCGACAATCCGGCCGCCGTCGAACACGAGGATTTCATCCGCATCCCGCACCGTCGACAGCCGATGGGCGATGATGAAGGTGGTGCGGCCGGCCATCAGGCGGCGGAGCGCCCTGCTGACCCGGGCCTCGGTCGCGGCGTCCAGTGCGCTGGTCGCCTCGTCGAGGATCAGGATCGGCGGGTTCTTCAGGAGCGCCCGGGCGATCGCGAGGCGCTGCTTCTGGCCGCCCGAGAGGGTGGCGCCGCGCTCACCGATCATGGTGTCGTAGCCGTGCGGCTGGCGGATGATGAATTCATGCGCGTCGGCCATGCGGCAGGCTTCCTCGATCTCCTCCTGGCTGGCGTCGGGGCGGCCGACCAGCAGGTTCTCCCGAATCGTGCGGTTGAACAGCAGGCTGTCCTGGAACACGACGCCGACCTGGGCGCGCAGACTGTCGAGGGTGACGTCGCGCAGGTCCTGCCCGTCGATAGTGATGCGGCCGCTGGTGGGGTCCCACAGGCGCTGCAGCAGGTTCATGGCGGTGGACTTGCCGGCACCGGTGTGGCCGACCAGGGCGACCGCCTTGCCGGGTTCGGCACGGAAGCTGACGTCGCACAGCACTGGCGCGCCGCTCGCTGGGTAGGCGAAGGAGACCTTTTCGAACTTCACCTCGCCGCGCGGGGCCCACAGGGCGTGCGCGTTGTCCTTCTCGGGCACGCTGCTGCGTTCGTCGAGGATGCGGAAGTACTCCTCCAGCGCCGGCATCTTGAAGAACAGATTGGAGACGAAGGAGGCGGCGGTCTCCAGCCGGCCGATCAGCAGCATGGCAAAGCCCATGAAGCTGACGATCTCACCCACGCTGGCCAGGCCATGCGCATGCAGCCAGGTGCCGATCACCACGATCGTAATAACGGCGAGCGTGGAGGACGCACGGGTCATCACGTTGACCAGCGCCCACCAGTTCAGCACCGGGAACTGATGCCGGATGACCTGATTGGCGATGTCGGAGAACAGCCGAGCCTCGGCCGAGAGGCGGGTGAAGGACTGCACCACCATGACGTTGGTCAGGGCGTCCTGCGCGGTGCCGGCGAGCGAGGTATTCAGGCCCTCGACGCGGCGCTGGGCGGTCTCGGTCTTCTTCACCACGAAGCCGATGATGGTCAGGAAGACGACGACCAGCGCGACCAGCACGGCCCCGAGGCGCCAGTTCAGGAACAGCGTCATCGGCAGCAGCACGAGGGCCGACAGGATCGTGGAGAGTTGGTCGCGGAAGAAGACAAGCCAGGAGGCGAACAGCCCGTCGGTGCCGGTCAGCATCGACTTGATCAGCCGGCCGGAGTGGGTGTCGCCGTGAAACGACAGCGGCAGCGCAAGCACGTGGCGGAAGTACCCGCCCATCGACTTGATGCGGTGCCGGTGCGCCAGGCGTTCGGTCTGCACCGAGACGAAGATGTTGCTGATGATGCCGCCCAGGCCGACCGCAACCCAGAAGCCCAGCAGCAGCACGGTCCGGTGCCAGGTCTGGTCGGGCGAGACCTTGTCGGAACCGGACAGCAGGTTGATCACCCGCCCGAACAGCACCGGATCGAGAAATTGCAGGCCGGCAACAATGAGATTTGCGAAGGCGAGAAACCCGGCGATCCGGAGATCCCTGCCCAGCAGGGTAAGTACCCGGCCGTAGACGCGGAGAAAGCGCATGATGCGAACCCCTGAATTGGGTCTTTTGTGTCACGCGCCGAGATGGCGGATGGTTGTGGCATGAAAGGGGCAGTCCGGCGGACAAATCGAGACTTCCCGAAGGCGTGATCGAATTTACATTAAAATGCGAGGCCGGTGCCTAATGGTGATGGTTCCCGCCCCGCGCCCATGCGTGTCCTCTCACGCGCGTCCCCCACGCGTGTTCCCTGGGGGAACCGCGGGCGCCGCCGTTGCCTGCATTGGCGGCGTGGGACATGCTGGCGCCATTCGACAAGCGGGAGAAGCGTCGCATGAAGGACCCTGAGATCGCCAGGCTGCGGGAGATCATCCTCGCCCGCCCGCGGCCGACCGACATCGCCGAAATGCGGCGCAACGCCGATGAACGGGGCCGAGCCTTCGGGCTGGCGTCTGACGTGACGGTGCAGACGGTGGATGCGAACGGGGTGAAGGCGGAATGGACCTCGACTCCGGATGCCGATGCGGGCGGCGCGATCCTGTACCTTCACGGCGGCGGCTATGTCCTCGGCTCATTGGACAGCCACCGGCATCTGGCGGCCGAG
>DASQVN010000579.1:0-3017 GCA_035640755.1 Rhodopila sp. | reverse complement strand
AAGGCGGGACGGGTCAGGTCGACGGCAAACGTTTCGATCTGTGCGGCGGCCAGGTGCGCCAGCAACTGGCGCAAGGATGCCGGCGGATCAGTAGCGGCACCTTCGTTTCGGGGCGGCAGCGGATGCAGCAGCGCGCAGTCGCGCGGGTTCAGCTCGCACCCCCGGCGCAGGTGTCCTAGGTCCACGGCATTCAGCGCCTGGTCGCCGCCTTCATGTCGTTTTGCCGCCACGACATGGTGCGCCAACTCCATCTGGCACAGTTCCAGCACCGCCGCACTGGCCGCCCCGGCCAGGTTCAGCCGCGCGGCGAGCCCGCAGGCGAAGCCCTGCCCGTCCGAGTCGACGGACATGGCCGCCACGCACGGAATGCGCAGGTCCGTGGAGATGTCCAGCAGCCAAGTCCGCCGGCGCCCCGCGTCGCCGCGCGCCGAGGCAAGCGTCTCCATGGCGTGACGCGACGCGGCATGATCGATAGGGATCAGATGCCCACGCACGCCGCCGCGCCACCAAAGCGCCGCCGCGTCACGCTCGATCAGTTCCAGCAACGCGTGCAGTGCCGCGGCTTCGAATGACACCCCGGCGGCGCAGCCCAGGCTCAAGGGCCAGGATGGCCGCAGCACGCGCCCCTGGTGCCGGCGCAGGCAGATATCGGCTGGGAACAGACGTTCCTGCCCGTCGGGCAACCGCCGGGCGACGATCCAGTCGAGGCTGGTGGTGGGGGGAAGACCGGATTGGGCGAGGAGCACGATGCACTCCTCCGTAGCCATGGCGGCGGCGTGGCCGGCCTGGGAGATGGTGGCACGGACCAGCCGGTCGTCGGTGCGTTCGAACTGCGAGAGATGCTCAATGCCTTCACCCACGCAGCCCTCGAAGGCTTCGCGCAGCGTTGGCCCGACGCCGGATGCGGGCAGCGGGCGTTGGCCCTGACCGCCGGGGGCGACGGCCGCAGGGGCGACCTGCGCGCCGAAGAACACAAGGCCGGGTGCATCAGGAGAGCGGAGCTGGAACAGGCGGCTGAACCCCGCCGCGGCGCGGAGCAGGCGTGCGTGATGCAGCGGGTTATCGCCCGGCGCGGCCGAGGCCGGGGCATGCGCGTAACCAAGCGCCGCCAGGAACGCACGCACCGGCTCTGTCTGCTGTTCAGGCGGTGTGCCGTCCAGCAACGCCTGCGCACAATGTTCAAGCAGTTCCTGCCTAGGGGGTATGGACACCGGCGGCACATCCCGGACGAGGTGCGCCCCACTGTCGCGGATAACACTGGCGCATGCAACGGCGGACGATCACCGCTCTTCCAGGGCGAGCCGAATGCCAAGGGCGATAAAGATCGTTCCGGTAATGCGCCCTTGCCAGTGGCGGATGCGTCCATGCCGGCCAAGCCAACGGCTGGCCTGCCCGGCCGCGAGCGCGAGAAGGCTGGTGTAGATCGCGCTCATGCCGACAAAGATCAGGCCGAGCAGGGCGAACTGACCGACGATAAAGCCGTTTCCGGGACGGACGAACTGCGGCAGAAAGGCAAGGAAGAACAGAGCTGTCTTCGGGTTGAGAACCTCGGCCAGGACCCCCTGGCGGAACGCGCGAGGCGCGTCGAGAAACCGTGACGGGGAGAGCTGCACCTTGCCGGTCCTCTCGAACAGTGCACGGATGCCGAGAAGGACGAGGTACGCCGCCCCCGCGAACTTCACGATTTCAAATGCAACCGCAGAAGTCATCAGAACGGCGGAGAGACCGAAGGTGGCCATGGCCGTATGGACGCAGTCGCCGGCAGCGATGCCAAGCCCGGTGGCAACCCCAATCCGGCGCCCGCCCGTCGTCGCGCGCGCGAGGGTAAGCAGAACTGCCGGGCCGGGGACGAGGAACAATCCAAGGACGACCGCGACATAGGTCACCAAGGTAGTAGTGTCGATCACTTGCTCCCTCCCCGGACGCGGTGTGGGTCACGGTGGGTTCCGCTCTGCTGTCGAGCCGGACGCTCATCAAGCCATGGTCAGCCCGCTGACCGCAACTCCTCCCTGCCAAGGCGGGCGAACTCCTCGAGCCAGTCATACGGCTCTGCGGCGATCAGCGGGTACCCGAGTCCCCGCTCGATCCAGGTGCAGCCGTCAATGTTGTGGGCGTCGGTTGTCCTGATAGGGTTCGTCGGGCCCGCCGACACGGGACGCATATAGCCAGAGCCGGCACAACCGCGGCTACAGTGCACCCGGGCCTGCGATGCCAGCGCATCCGCTCCTCCAGCAAACGCCCCAGGTTCAGGTGGGTGCAGTATCGGATCCCAGGCGCGGGCAGGCAAGACGACCCGCAGATCCCGCCACTGCGCCACGTAGGCTGCCCTACACGTCCAGATTAGCCACCTTCAGCGCATTGCCGACAATGAACTCCCGGCGCGGCTCCACCACGTCGCCCATGAGCGTGCTGAACACCTGCGCCGCGTCCTCCGAGTCGCCCACCTTCACCTGCAACAGCGTCCGCACCGCTGGGTCCAACGTCGTCTGCCAGAGCTGATCCGGGTTCATCTCGCCCAGCCCTTTGAACCGCTGCACCGACAGCCCGCGCCGGCCATGCGCGATGATCCGGTCATACGCTGTGGCCGGTCCGACCACCGCCGGCTCCTGCGAATCCAGCTTCAGCTTGGCCGGTTCGTTGAAGCGTTCGGCGAAAGCATTGGTGCGTTCGGCCAGCCAGCGTGCCTCAGCACTGCGCAGGGCCGAGGCATCCAGTGTGTAGCGCTCCGCAACACCACGCACCGTGCGTGACAGGGTCAGGCCATGATCGGCGCTGACCACCCATCCCTGCTCGGTCGGCAGCGATACCGCATTCAGGCGTGCGGCAAACGCCGGGGCGGCGGCCATGGCACGGGCTGGATCGGGCGTCAGCACCCCCGCGATTGCCGCCTGCTCCAGATACGCAACCGGAATAGACAGCGACAGCCGCTTCAGGTTCAGCGATGCCTCCCGCAGCAGTATCACCTCCCGCCGCAGCTCGTCGCCCTGATACACCTCGCCGTTCGCATAGGTCAGGCG
>DASQVN010000578.1:0-2000 GCA_035640755.1 Rhodopila sp. | reverse complement strand
CCAGGCCGGCCTCAACCCCGAGCCGGTCAAGGAATTCCACCGCGACGGCACCCTGATGGCCCGCTTCTTCTTCGTCACCGACCCCGACGGCTACCGCATCGAGGTGCTGCAACGCCATGGCCGCTACTGCTGAACCGGCGCGTGATCGTGCGAGGCAGCAGGTCGGAGAACGTGAATCACGCGCCCGGACAATCAACGCGTGATCGTGCGAGGCCGCAGGTCGGAGAATGTGAATCCCGCGCCCAAACATAACCAACGCTCAAACACAACCAACGCTCAAACACAACCAACGCTCAAACATCACTAACGGGAGGAAACCACATGAGAATTGTCGACCGACGCCCCCAGGTCACCCGCCGGGTGATCCTGCGCGGCAGCGCCCTCGCCGTATCAGGCGCGGCGGCCGCCATGACAATCTCCCCCACCGCCGCGTGGGCGCAGGCAGCGCAGAATCTGGCACCAGCCACCCTGGCGACCCTCGCCCGCGCCGCCCGCGACATCTATCCGCACGACCGCCTGGCCGACGCCCACTACATCACCGCCGTCTCCGGCTACGATACCGGCGCCCCCGCCGTCCGCGAACTGATGGCCAGCGGCTGCGCGCTGCTGGATGTGGAAGCGCACAAGCATCACAGCTGCCCCTACCTCGCTGTCGCCGACGAAGCCGACCGCGTCGAGCTCCTGAAGGCGGTCGAAACCACGCCCTTCTTCGCCAGGCTCCGCTCCGACCTGATCGTCAGCCTCTATAACCAGAAATCACTCTGGCCGAAGTTCGGCTACGAAGGCTCATCGGTCGAACAGGGCGGCTACATCCATCGCGGCTTCAACGATCTCGATTGGCTGGGGGAGGATAGCTGACATGGCCTCATTCGACCTGAACGACGACAGCGTCGTCTGCATCGTCGGCTCCGGCGCCGGCGGCGGCACCCTGGGCAACGAGCTCGCCCAGCGTGGCATCAAGGTGGTGATCCTGGAGGCCGGCAAACGCTACGAGGTCCCCGACTTCATCAACGACGAATGGGACAGCTTCACCCAGCTCGCCTGGAAGGATACCCGCACCACCTCCGGCACCTGGCGCGTCCATAAGGACTTCCCGAACCTCCCGGCCTGGATCGTCAAGGCGGTCGGCGGCTCCACCGTCCACTGGGCCGGCGCCTCGCTCCGCTTCCAGGAGCATGAGTTCCGCACCCGCACCACCTACGGCGACATCCAGGGCGCCAACCTGCTCGACTGGCCCATCACCCTGCAGGAGCTCGAGCCCTACTACGCCAAGGCCGAGGACAAGATGGGCGTGACCCGCACCAACGGCATCCCCGGCCTGCCCGGCAACAACAACTTCAAGGTGATGCATGCCGGCGCCACCAAGATCGGCTACAAGGAGGTCCACACCGGCCGGATGGCGATCAACAGCGAGCCGCGCGACGACCGCGGCAGCTGCCAGCAGATCGGCTTCTGCTTTCAGGGCTGCAAGTCCGGCGCCAAGTGGTCCACCCTCTACACCGAGATCCCCAAGGGCGAGGCCACCGGCAACCTCGAAGTCCGCCCGGCCTGCATGGCCGTACACATCGAACACGACGACACCGGCAAGATCACCGGCGTCGTCTATATCGACCCCGACGGCAGAACCCAGCGCCAGAAGGCCCGCATCGTCGCCGTCGCCGGCAACTCGATCGAAAGCCCGCGCCTGCTGCTGAACAGCGCGTCGGCAAAGTTCCCCGACGGCCTCGCCAACAGCTCCGGCCAGGTCGGCCGCAACTACATGCGGCACACGACCGGCAGCGTCTACGGCGTGTTCGACAAGCCGGTGCACATGTACCGCGGCACCACCATGGCCGGCATCGTCCGCGACGAGGCCCGCCTCGACCCCACCCGCGGCTTCGTCGGCGGCTATGAGCTGGAAACCCTCTCCCTCGGCCTGCCCTTCCTCGCCGCTTTCCTCGAACCGGGCGCCTGGGGCCGCAGCTACACCTCGGCCATCGAGGACTACCCGAACATGGCCG
>DASQVN010000577.1:0-2025 GCA_035640755.1 Rhodopila sp. | reverse complement strand
CGTCGCCGGACCCTTGGGCCCGGGGCCCGGGGACGCGAAGCCAACGACGCAAAGCCAACACGGGGAAACGGCCGGCAATGACCACGACGATCGAGTACAGCAAGCTGTTCAACGCCAACCTGCCGGCGCCGGCGGTGAAATGGACGCCCTTCCCGAAATACTACTTCGTCGGCGGCAACAACGATCCCGAGGAAATCCCGATCCAGGGGCTGATCGATGCGGCGCGGGAGGTGCTGACCCGGGACGGCAAGAAGCTCGCGATCTACAACCTGGGGCTGGGGCCGCAGGGGTATCCGCCGCTGCGGCAGTTCGTGGCCGAGAAATCGGCGCGCACGCGCGGCATCCGGGCCTCGGTCGATGACATTCTGATCACCACCGGGTCGGGCCAGGGGATCGACATGATCAGCCGGTTGCTGATCAGCCCGGGCGATACGGTGCTGACCGAGGAATACTGCTACCAGGGCGCGCTCAACCGGTTCCGCAACCTCGGTGCGAGGCTGGTGGGGATGAAGCTGGACGCGGACGGCATCGTGATCGAGGCGCTGGCAGAGCAACTGGCGGGGCTGAAGGCCGAGGGTATCGCGCCGAAGTTCATCTACACCATCCCGACGATCCAGAACCCGACGGCGAGCATCCTGCCGCTGGCGCGTCGCCAGGCGCTGATTGGGCTGGCGCGCGAATACAATGTTCCGATCTTCGAGGACGAGTGCTACGCGGACCTGATCTGGCGGGGGATCGAGGCGCCGCCGTCGTTGTATGCGCTCGATCCGGGGTGCGTGCTGCACATCGGCTCATTTTCGAAGTCCCTGGCCCCTGCCCTGCGGCTTGGCTTCCTGATCGCGCCGTGGGAGCTGATGAGCCGGCTGCTGCCGCTGAAGGCGGACAGCGGCACCGGGGCGCTGGACCAGATGATCGTTGCGGAATACTTCGGCAAGCATTTCGACCGGCATGTCGGCGCGCTGAACGGCGTGCTGCATGAGAAGCTGACCACGATGACCGAGGCGGTGGAGCGGGAGTTCGGCGCCTCGGCCGAGTGCTGGGCGCCGAAGGGCGGGATTTTCCTGTGGATCAGGCTGCCGGCGAGCGTCGATGTGCGCAAGCTGGTGAAGCCGGCGGCGGAGGCCGGGCTGGTGTTCAATCCGGGGCCGGACTGGGCGGTTTCGCCTGACAACTCGTTCAACTGCCTGCGGCTGTGTTTTGCCATGCCGGACAAGCAGACGATCCGTGACGGCGTGGCTGAGCTGGCGCGGGTCTGCTACGAGCAGACGGGGATTCCGGTGCGGAGCGGGAACGTGGCGCGGCGGGCGTAGCGGGGGGCTGGCTGGCGGTCTGCGCGGCCGCGGGGGTGGCGCGGCACGTTGCGGCAGGGCTGGTTGTGGCACGGCCGGTTGTGGCAGGGCCGGTTGTGGCGGGGCCGGTGCGTAGATGGCCGCCTCAAGGGCGGCCATGACGTTAGAGGGCGGTTTGTCCCGTTCAGAGGGCGGTGTGTCCTGTTCAGGAGGCGCTGCGGCCCGTTCAGGGGTGGTGCGTCAGTCAGAGGGTGGTGCGGCCCGTTCAGGGCGCGGCGCGTCAGTCAGGGGGCGGTTCCCGGAGATTGTTGAAGAACGCGGTGCGCTGGGCGGCGCCGGACATGATGTAGCTGTGATCGTTGCCGGTCAGCAGGAAGCGGGCGCCCATGGCGACGTAGCGGGAGGCGTTTTCCTCGTCATAGACGCCGCCCATGCCGAGGGTCTTGCCGTGCCTGCGGCAGGCGTCGCCGACGGTCTGGTAGGCCTCGATCACCTTCGGGTGCCCCATCTGGCCGGAAATGCCAAGCTCGGCTGTCAGATCGGAGGTGCCGATGAAGAGAACGTCGATGCCGGGGACGGCGGCGATGGCGTCGGCGTTGCGCACCGCCTCGGGGCTTTCCAGCATGACGATTGTCAGGATCTCGGCGTTGATGGCGGCCTGCGCCTCGGCGGTGGAGGGTGGCCGAAAGCCATAGACGGCGGGCGGGCCGCCCCAGCTCCGATGGCCCATGGGCGG
>DASQVN010000576.1:0-3520 GCA_035640755.1 Rhodopila sp. | reverse complement strand
TCGAGGGCGCCATCATCGGCCGAGCGCTGTATGACGGGCGCGTGATGCCGTCCAAGGCGACTGCTCTTTTCGCGCAATAGACCCGATCCATTTCGCACGGACCGACACGGCAACCCCAGCCGCCACAGCGGCCCCCGTCGTCATAGCGGCCGAAGGGCCGCTATCCACGGCTTGCCGCCGTTGCATTGGCAAGCCCATGCGCGCGCCGTCATGACGCAAGCGGACACCGCGGGGACGCTCGTGCAATCCGCTCAACAAATCGACCACTGATCCACGCTTCGTCCCGATTTTACAGACATTTGGATGCTATTTCCTTGCATCCCGCCCAACCGGGTTTACACCATCCCGACCATGCTGAAGCTCCGCGTGATCCCCTGCCTGGACGTCAAGGACGGCCGCGTCGTCAAGGGCGTGAACTTCGTCTCCTTGCGCGACGCCGGCGACCCGGTAGAGCAGGCCGCCGTATACGATGCAGCCGGCGCGGATGAGCTGACCTTCCTCGATATCACCGCGAGTCACGAGAACCGCGACACCATCCTCGATGTCGTGTCGCGCACCGCCGCACGGGTGTTCCTGCCGCTGACCGTGGGCGGCGGCATTCGCTCGATCGAGGACATGCGCCGGCTCCTGCTCGCCGGCACCGACAAGTGCAGCATCAACTCGGCCGCCGTCGCTCGGCCCGATCTGGTGCGGGAGGCCGCCGCCAAGTTCGGCAGCCAGTGCGTGGTCGTCGCCGTTGACGCCAAGCAGACCAGCCCCGGCAAGTGGGAGGTGTTCACGCATGGCGGCCGGCGCAACACCGGCATCGACGCGATCGCCTGGTGCCGCCAGGTCGCGGAACTGGGCGCCGGCGAAATCCTGCTGACCAGCATGGACCGCGACGGCACCGGAAGCGGCTTCGACCTCGACCTGCTGCGCGCCGCCTGCGCCGCCGTGCGGGTGCCCGTGGTCGCCTCGGGCGGCGTCGGCACGCTGGAGCATTTCGTGGAAGGCGCCCGCGCCGGCGCCACCGGGCTGCTGGCCGCCAGCGTCTTCCACTTCGGCACCTTCACCATCGCCCAGGTCAAGCAGGCCCTCGCCCAGGCCGGGTTGCCCGTCCGTCTGCCGCGCAGAGCCGCCTGACCGTGCCGAAGTCCGAGAAAAAGAAGACAATCGCCGGCACCCCCAAAGGCACTGCCAAGCGGCGGGGGAAGGTGATCGTCCCGCCCCCGGTGACGCTGACCGAGTCGGACAGCGTCGTTCTCGACCGTCTGTTCGGCGTCGTCGAGAGCCGCCGCGGCGCCGATCCCGCCGTCAGCCACTCCGCCCGGCTGCTGTCGCGTGGCCGAGCCAAGGTGGCACAGAAATTCGGCGAGGAAGCGGTCGAGTGCCTGATCGAGGCAGTGGCCGGCAACAAGGCCGCCCTGATCGCCGAAAGCGCCGACGTGCTGTATCACCTGATCGTCCTGTGGGTGTCCTGCGGCATCAAGCCCGATGAGGTCTGGGGCGAGTTGATCCGCCGTGAGGGCATCAGCGGCATCGCCGAAAAGGCGTCCCGTCCGAAGCCGATCATGCTGCGGGTGGGAACCTCAAAGATTCCCTGATGCTGCACGCTCTGGCGGCCTGTCGCGTGACAGCGTAAGAATCCGGGGAAACCGCACAACGGAGACCCCGACATGCCCGTCAGCGGCCTGCCGCCCTACGATGACCAGAACATCTTCGCGAAGATCCTCCGCGGTGAAATTCCCTGCCGCAAGGTCTTCGAGAACGAGTTCGCCTTCGCATTCCACGATATCGCGCCACAGACACCGACGCATGTGCTGGTTGTCCCGAAGGGCCGCTACTGCTCGTTCGCCGATTTCAGCGAGAAGGCGAGTGACGCGGAAATCACCGGTTTCATGCGCGCGGTCGGCAAGATCGCGCACGACCTCGGGCTGGAAGCGTCCGGCTACCGCCTGCTCGCCAACATGGGCGCACACTCCGGGCAGGAGGTGCCCCATTTCCACGTGCACATCTTTGCCGGCCGCCCGCTGGGCCGGATGATCTCACCTGCCTGATCACGCCTCCCTACGTCGTAGCCGCGCATGACGCCAAATGGGGTCGGATACGGTGGGGGAAGAAACGAGAGGGAGGAGAAAAGGGGAGGAGAGAAGAGGGAGGAGAAAAGGGAGGAGAAGAGCTTCGTCCGCGCGCCATGCCCTCTCCGTCATGGCCGGGCTTGACCCGGCCATCTACCCGATGGCGGTGCCGCGGCGCGTTGGGGCACGGGCGGTGCGCAGATGGCCGGGTCAAGCCCGGCCATGACGAGTACGCAACAACGGCAGCAACAATCTTCTCCTGCGCGGAGCTTACCCTAACGCCTGTCGGCCTCGACCCAGCCATCCACCCGACAACCGTGCCACCACCGGTGTCGGCACCGACCCGGAGATCAACCGGCCGCGTTCGCTCCGGTCAACTGCTGGCCTGAAGCTGCTCCCGCATCTGCCGCGCGCGGGCCAGCACCTTGTTTTCGATGTCGCCTACCGTCGAGTCGGACACCGGCGCATCGACCCACTGCCCGTTCTGCAGCACCTGGCGGAAGATGCTGACGCGCAGCCCGTCGCTGCGCAGATCGCGGCTCAGGATATAAATCGTTGCCTTGAACCGTTCGCCGTTGACCCCAGGCGGCGTGTACCAGTCCGTGATAATCACGCCGCCAAACGGATCGGCCGACGCCAGCGGCATGAACGAGATCGTATCGAGCGCGCCGCGCCAGAGGAATGCGTTGACCCCGATCCCGCTGCCGCCGCCCACGCCGCCGCCACGGGCGTTGTCGCGGCTGGTGCCGCCGCCGAGGCCGAATATCGTGCCGCTATCGGCGCCGCCCATGCGTGACATGATGTCGCCGGCCGATCCGCTGCCCAGGCCCTGGTAGTTGGGCGGCGTCGGGTTCGGCTTGAGGGCGTCGGAACCGCACCCCGCCATCGCCAGCACGGCAAGGCAGGCCGCGGACCGCAGAAAGGCGCTGAACGGGGGCAGAGTCATCGTGTCGGGCATTTCCAGCAAGAGGGGGGAACAAACGGGTCCCGAGGATTTAACCCCCCCGCCAGTCATGCAGCAATCATGTTTTTCATGTCGCGAACCGGCGCCAGGGCAGACCTATCCTGCGGCACAATCCTGGCGCGCGAAGGCAGTGGCCTCTACACAGAAAAACGGCGGGGGACATGCCCCCGCCGCTGCATCGTTTAGCCCGGCAGACTGCTTACCAGGTCAGGACGGTGCCGAACAGGAAGTTGTTGGATTGGGCATCGCGGGTGGCACCGAACGGCACGCCGGCGGTGATGCCGCCGACCGCGCCCGTATTGAAGTTGAAGTCACCCTGGTGCCGATGCATGTACATGTACTCGCCGACGAGCTGGATGCCCGGTGCAAGCTTGAAGGAGCCGCCGGCGGCGATCTCGTATTCACGCCGCTGCGACACGCCGACCAGGCGTGGATCACCCTGGCCGTTGGCGAACGCGAACTCCAGACCCGCGGCGATCGGGCCATTTGCGTAGGTCAC
>DASQVN010000575.1:0-2723 GCA_035640755.1 Rhodopila sp. | reverse complement strand
ATTGCCGTCTGGGCGCGGGCGGGGGCCAGCGGGATCTTGCCGCCGGCGAAGCTGTCGGGGTCGATGCGGCCGAGGACGACGTTAGCGTCGGTGACGGTGGGCGTGTCGCCGCCTTGATTGTAACAGGCGGGGCCGGGAAAGGAGCCGGCGCTGTCGGGACCTACGGTGATGCGGCGCAGCGGGTCCACGCGGGCGATGGAGCCTCCGCCCGCGCCGATCTCCACCATGTCGATGACGGGGATGCGGATCGGAATGCCGCTGCCCTTGGCGAAGCGGTAAGCGCGAGCGACCTCGAAATGGCGGGATTGCTGGGGGGTGTAGTCGTCGATCAGGGTGATCTTGGCGGTGGTGCCGCCCATGTCGAAGGAGAGTGCGTTCCAGTAGCCGCCAGCGGCGGCAATACGGCGGGCGAGAATCACGCCGCCGGCCGGGCCGCTTTCGACCAGGCGGACGGGAAAGCGCATCGCGGTTTCCACCGTGCAGACGCTGCCCGAGGACATCATCAGCAGCAATGGACAGGTCACGCCGGCTTCGGCCAGGCCTGA
The DNA here is from genome assembly GCA_035640755.1 of Rhodopila sp. Classification (GTDB taxonomy): domain Bacteria; phylum Pseudomonadota; class Alphaproteobacteria; order Acetobacterales; family Acetobacteraceae; genus Rhodopila. The sequence goes on along the minus strand of DASQVN010000575.1, from coordinate 2,178 downwards.
CTGCATGCGGCTGATGTAGTGCGACATCAGCGGCAGGACGTAGGCGTTGGCTACAGTGGTGGAGGTGCGTTCATACTCGCGGATTTCGCGGCAGACCTCGGAGGACAGGGTAATCGCGAGGTCCGGCAGGGCGGCGGCGAGAATGTCGCGGGCGCGCTGTTCGTGGGCCGGGTTGATGTAGGCATGCAGGAAGCTGATGGCGATGGCTTCGATGCGGTGCCGTTTCAACTCCTCGATCAGCCGAGGGAAGGCGGACTCGTCGAGTGGCCTGAGGACGGAGCCATCCGCGGCCAGGCGTTCAGGGACTTCCAGCCGCAGGTCACGCTCGACCAGCGGCGTAGGGCGATCCATGTAGAGATCATACTGCTCGAAGCGGTGTTCGTAGGCGATCTCGAGGGAGTCGCGGAATCCGTGCGTGGTGACCAACGCGGTCCGGGCACCCTTCCGCTCGATCAGGGCGTTGGTCGCGAGTGTCGTGCCATGGATGACCAGGTCGAGAGCAGATGGCGCGATATTGGTTTCCGCCAGGATGGCGCGGGTGCCTGCGATGACGGCCGCTTCGGGCGTGTCGCGCGTGGTCAGCAACTTCGTAGCGACGGTCCGGTCGGGCAGGGACAGCACAAGGTCGGTAAACGTGCCGCCGATGTCGACGGCGAGGCGGATCCGAGCGGTCATGCAAGCAGCAGGCCTATCCTGTTTTGTGGCAGGGTAGGCTTGGCCAGTCCACGTGGGAAGGCTGCGTCCGTTCAGTAGCGCAATAAGGCGCAGGCTTCGGCACGTCGAGACAACCTTCCCGCGCCGCCTGCAGGATTTCCTCCAGCCTGAGCGCTACGATGGGTTCGGCTGTGCCAAGACGCGCGCTGGCTGATCCAGCGCCGTGTCCAGTCTGGATTGCCGTCGCGGCGCGATGGCTCAGGACCGGTCGTCCGTGTGCGTATGGTGGCGATCACGCTCACCGCCGCCGCCGGATACGCGGCTGTGCGGCGTATTTGTCGGCCTTCCGGACACGGGCGGCGTACCGGCGCGGCTGCCACCGCCCTTCTTGCCAGTGGGCTGCTGGTTCTTGCCGGGATTGCCGCGATCCTGATGACTGCTGCCCGGGCCGCCAAAGCGGCCGGTTCGCTCGTTTTTGTCGATCATGATCAGCGATCCTGCTGGTAGCCCTTGTTGGTCGTATTCTGCTTGACTGCGCCCTGTCGCCCCTGTTCGGTCGGATCGCGGCCGCGAGGATCGTAACGTTCCTTTTGGGCTTCCTTCGGGTTCGTCCGATTCTGCTCGGTTGCGGCGCCTGCCCGTTTGTCCGAGCGCTGCTCGGGCGGGACGGGTGGTGGATGTGCCGACATCGGTTTAAATCCCCTTTGCTGCTGGGAATCCAACGGTGCGTCGGGCGCGAAGTTTCACTTGTCCGCAATTTCCGGTGTTCAGCCTTGGATGGCAGACAGCGGGGGCGCCACATCCTCCAATGAGCGTCGTTCGGCATTCTTCGCCAGCACCGCGGCGACGATGCCGGCTGCCAGCATCAGGCCGCCCCCCAGCAGGTAGCCCCAGAAAATCGACAGGCGGGAACCGGTATCGATCAGCGCGCCGAACAGTGACGGTCCGGCGACGCCGCCGAGGGCAGTGCCGAAGGCATAGAACAGGGCGATGGCGATGGCGCGAACCTCCAACGGGAAGTTCTCGCCCACGGTCAGGTAGGCCGAGCTCGCGGCGGCGGAAGCGACAAAGAAGATGATGGTCCAGGCGAGGGTCTGCTGCATGGCGTCGAGCCACCCGACGACAAACATCCAGCCGGTCAGCACCATCAGTATGCCGGACAGGGCATAGGTGAGCGTAATCATGACGCGCCGGCCAATCGTGTCGAACAGGCGCCCCAGCACGAGCGGACCGAGGAAGTTGCCGAGCGCAAACGGCAGCATGAACAGGCCGACGTCGCCGGATGAAACCTGATAGAACCGGGTCAGGATCAGTGCATAGGTGAAGAATACGGCATTGTAGCAGAACGCCTGCACCGCCATCAGCGTCACGCCGAGCCAGGTCTGCGTGCGGTAGGTGGAGATGAGCGCCTTGATACCGGGCCGGAACCACGAGTGTACATCGGTGCGCAGCGCGAGTTCCCCGGGCGGGATTGGCGGCAGCGGGCGCCCGGTTTCGCGCGCGATGCGGGCCTCGATGCTGGCG
>DASQVN010000574.1:0-2120 GCA_035640755.1 Rhodopila sp. | reverse complement strand
CGCGCAGGCCGTGATGATCGTGACCTCAATCGTCGGCATGCGCGCCGCGGAAGGCAAGAGCTACTGGCCGGTGATGCTCGCCTCCTTCCTCGTCCTGCCGGTGCGCGGTGTCCTGGCTTACTTCCTGACCGGATGGTGGGGCGTGCTCCCGGTGCAAATCCTTGACGGTATAGGTACCGGACTGCAAAGCGTCGCGGTGCCCGGCATGGTCGCCCGCTCCCTCAACGGCACCGGCCGGATCAATCTCGGCCAGGGCGCCGTCATCACCGTTCAGGGCATCGGCGCCTCGCTCAGTCCCGGCCTCGGCGGCTGGGCTGCGCAATGGATCGGCTATCAGCCGTCGTTTCTGTTGCTCGGCGCGCTCGGGCTGGTCTCGGCTGCGGTGTGGATCGGCTTTGCCTCGGAGATGAAGAAATACTGAAGCATGATCCGGAAAAGTGTGCAGCGGTTTTCCGACAAGGTCATGCGCAAACAAAGAACTAAAGCGCGATGGCGATTCAACCTGAAGCCGTCGCGCTTTAGCTCCTCCGGTCGCGCTGGCCGAACCGGCTTGGCGTGATTACATCCGGGTAATCTGGCCCGTGCCGACCTCGACGGTGGCGGGAAAGCGGTCGTGCTGTGGAGTGTTTAGTGAGACTTGTCAATTACATCGCGTTTTCTGCGCTGTCCTTCCTCGCGCTCGTTGCTGCAACCTCCTTCACCGCGCCGACCCAAGCGCAAAGCGCGACCTCGGCCGCGGCGACAAAACCGGTGTCGCTGCCGGATATTGCGATCGGTTCGCCGAAGGCGCCGGTGATCATCACCGAATATGCCTCGATGAGCTGCCCGCATTGCGCGGCTTTCGGCGAGAACGTGTTTCCGATGCTGCGCTCGAAATATATCAATACCGGCAAGGTGCGGTTCGTGTTTCGCGAATTCCCGCTCGACATCAAGGCGGCCGCGGCGTCGATGCTGGCGCGCTGCATCGCCAAGGACGATGCCGAGAAATATCTCGGCGCGGTCGAGCTTCTGTTCAAGCAGCAGGACCGCCTGATGGCCCAGACCAAGGATACGCTGGTCCTGATCGGCAAGCTCAACGGCATGAGCGAGCAGGAGGTGGAGGCTTGCGGAAAGGACCAGGCGCTGCTCGAGAAGATCGCCGCCGATCAGCGCTATGCGCTCGAGGCGCTACAGGTCGACTCCACGCCGACCTTCTTCGTCAACGGCGAACGGATCAAGGGCGCGATATCGTTCGAGGAGCTGGAGGGGCGGCTAAAACCTCATCTGAAGCGCTGATAGTTGCTCAGGTCGGGCGGGTCACAGGCTCGACGAAAGTCAATCCCACCCTGTTCTTCTGGATCCAGGCGACGCGACACTCATGTACGATGGAGGAGTCGTTCGCCATCACGAGGCGAAAGCGCTGCGGCACGAAGGCAGGATTGTCGACTTCGATTGCTGCGCCCTCGGGCGAGATATTCAGCACGAGGCAGCGCATCACCGAGCCGCCCGCAGAGATGTAGCCGTGCTCGCTGATCTCTGTGCGTGGATGTTTTCGTCGCTCTTCTATCATCAGTTTCGCCTTGAACCCATCTGGCGCCGGACCGCGGTGCGTCCGCACTGCGCATGCGCGGGATGAGGGTTGCGCGCGAAGGCGCCGATGCGCAATCGGAAACTGGGAGTTTTTCCTGACCCGTCATTGTGCACAGCGGCAAATCGCGTCGCATCGTCCGCGCGCAGAGGTGCCCCGCGTCGCCTTGGGCTTGCCGTCTACGGGGCCGCAGGATAGCCTGTTCGGCCAGTGGCGGTGCGCTGGCGCGACGCCCGCTGCAAAGATCAAACATACAGATCAAACATAACGAACAGGCGCCAAGGGGAGACGCCATGTTCGAGATTCTCGATCGCCGGACTCGTCTGACCGGCAACCAGATCAAAATCCTCGCCGCGGCCATCATAGGCGACGCGCTCGAATTCTTCGATTACTTCCTGATCGGCTTCGTGCTCGCGTTCCTGATCGGACCGTGGAAACTGACCTTCGGCCAGTCTGCGACCGTGCTCATGAGTTCAGGTATCGGCGCCATCCTCGGTGCGTACGCCTGGGGCTGGCTTGCCGACCGCATCGGCCGCCGGATCGTGTTCATCGG
>DASQVN010000573.1:0-2428 GCA_035640755.1 Rhodopila sp. | reverse complement strand
GCCTGTAGTGCGTGATCGCTTGCGGCCGATCGGTCGAAAAACGTCAATCATGCGCTCAAGAATTCGCAATATGCCGGGTGGGCCGGGCGCCAACTGAAGGAAATGCCATGCAGTGCTGCCCCTATCTTGCCTTTGACGGACAATGCGCCGACGCATTTGCGCTTTACCAGAAGGTGTTTGGCGGTGAGATCCCCTTCAAGTTGACATTTGGCGAGACGCCGATGGCCGCGCAGTGTGCGCCCGAAGCCCGCGACCGGATCGCGCATATGCGGCTGCAGGCTGGCGACCTGCAGCTGATGGGCTCGGACTCCCCGCCGGGCCAGTTCCGCCAGCCGCAAGGCTTCAACGTGGCGGTCGCCCCTGCCACGGTGGCCGAGGCGGAACGGATTTTCAACGGATTGGCCGAGGGCGGCACGGTGATCATGCCCGGGCAGAAGACCTTCTGGGCGGCTTATTTCGGCATGGTGACCGACCGGTTCGGTACGCCGTGGATGATCAATTGCGAGGCCGCGCAAACCTGAAATCCCCGGAACCTGAAATCCCCGGGCTGTGCGCCCAGCCGCACCCTCCGGCCGGGCGCGTTACCGCGGCGCCAGCCGCGTCCCCCGGTAGACCGCGGCGAGATCGACGGTGAACCCGATGCTGAGGAGGGCCAGCGCACCTTCCTCGATCACCTCGGCGCGTTCGGGCCAGTTGCCGGCCGCGTCGCGCCGCAGGATTTCGGCGCCGATCCGGGTGCTGTGCAGGATCAGGATTTCCTGCACCGACGGGATCGTCGTGTAGGCCCAGACATTGGCCCAGGTCTCCGCCTTGTTGCTGGGTGACAGGATTTCCACCACCAGCACCGGGTCGGTCAGCGCATATTCTTCCTCCTGATAGGCGGAGCAGGTCACCGCCAGATCAGGAACCCGGAAATTGCTGGCCGCCCGGATACGCGGCACGATGCCGGGATTGACGATGACCGAGCAGGCGCTCCGCTGCTGAACAAAATGGTTGCCGATCAGTCGCGAGAGCTCGGTTTGGAGCAGGTTATGCGTCCGGCTCCCCGGCGCCATGGCCCGCGGCTCGCCATCGACAAGCTGCCAGGGCACGCCCGGCGGCGCATCCCATGCTAGGAACTCCTCCAACGTCATCACCGAAGGTATCTGCAGCGCGGGCTCCATGCCCCAATCATAGCACACGACACTCCCCCCGGCGAGGTTTGCGCTTCCCTCGGCCACGGCTACACTCAAGCGGTCCGATCCTGGGGGAAACAGCCATGGACTTCCACATCAGCGCCCAGCAGCGGGAGATGATCGCCTCGGTCCGCGAAATCGCGCAGACCGAGTTCAAGGCCAAGGCGCAGCGCTGGATGGACGGCACCTTCCCCTGGGAAAACATGAAGCGCCTCGCCGCACTCGGCGTGCTCGGCATGTCGGTGCCCGAGGAATATGGCGGTCTCGGCCTGCCCATCCTCGATACCGCGCTGATCCTCGAGGAGATCGCCAAGGTCGATTACGTCACCGCCATGGCCGTGTTGGGTGAGGCCGGGGTGCAGACCCGCGTCATCGCCCGCTATGCGCCCCCCGGCATCCGTGAGCGCATCCTGCCCAAGGTGGTCAGCGGCGACTGCATGCTGGCGATCTGCATGACCGAGCCGCACGCCGGCACCGATGTCGCCAACTATCGCACCAATGCCCGCGTCGTCGGCGACCGCATCATCCTGAAGGGCACCAAGACCCTGATCAGCCGAGCGCCCGAGGCCGGCATGTTCGTGGTGTTCAGCCGGATCGACGGCAAGCCGGGGCGGGAAGGCATCGGCTGCGTCCTGCTGGAGCCCGGCACCAAGGGCTTCGAGGTCACCGGCACCTATCACACCATGGGCGGCGAGAACCTGCACGAAATCCAGTTCAACGACTGCGAGCTGCCGCTGGAAAACCTGGTGATCCGCGAAGACGGCTTCCGCAAGCTGCTGAGCGCCTTCAACACGCAGCGCTGCCTGAACCCCAGCATCTCTCTGGGGCTGGCGGAAGGCGCGTTCGACGAAGCCGTGCGCTACGTTCGCGACCGCAACGTGTTCGATCACCCGATCAGCGATTTCCAGGGCATCCGCTGGAAGCTCGCCGACATGTTCAAGGACATCGAGGCCGGCCGCGGCCTGTTGTACCGCGCCTGCCTGACCGCCAACCCGTTCCCCGACCCGTTCATGGCCGCCGCCGCCAAGGTGTTCTGCAACGAGATGTCGAACCGGGTCACGTCGGAGGCCGTGCAGCTCCACGGCGGTTTCGGCTTCACCGACGAATACCCCGTCTCCCGCCTGTATCGCGGTGCGCGCTACGGCTCCATCGGCGGCGGCGCCAGCGAAACCCTGCGCGACCTGATCGGCCGGAAGATCGTCAACGATTTCGACCCCGTGGACGGCATCCTGGGCCTCGGAACCTTCTGACAT
>DASQVN010000572.1:0-8383 GCA_035640755.1 Rhodopila sp. | reverse complement strand
GGCGATGTTGCCCGACGCTCCGACGCCGATGTATTCGTAGGGGCCGTGCTGCATGATCGTTTCCTGCCAGTTGTAATTTATGTTTAGCCGCCGTTCCGCTTCCGCGCCCCATTCCGGCGCAGCAGGAACTCGCGGCCGACCTTGACCATCGGGACGCCGTCGTACGCGACGATGTCCGCCGTGGCGTAGGTCTCATGCCACAGGTCGGGGATGAAGCTGCCGGTGCCAACAACGTCGATCGGCGCCTTGGCATCCGCCATGACCTGGCACTTCTCGACCCCGAAGCCCGAGGACACGACGATCTTCACCTTCGGATACCCGCCGGCGTCCATCGCCTCCCGCATGCGCCACACCGCGGCCGCCGATACCCCGGTGCCCACCAGGTAGCGCAGCTCGGCGTCGCTGCGGTAGCGCCGGATCGCACCCGGCGCGTGGCTTTCCAGCACCGCGTAGCTTTCGGCCGGGTCCAGCCCCTCCAGGAACCGCCCGCCATGCGTGTCCAGCCGGAACGACAGCGTGCCAGCCGCGGCAAGCTCCGGGAACCGGGCGCAGACCGCCAGAGCATCGGTCACTTCCCGCCCGAAATAGTCCACCAGCACCGTCATCGGCTCGTCTGGGAACGTCTCCCGGAACATCTCGGCCGCGCGCAGTGTCGTTCCGGCATAGCCGATCAGGGAATGCGGCATGGTTCCGTAGCCCTTCGTGGCGCCGAACCAGTGCGCGGTGCTGTCGGTGGCGCAGCCGATGAAGCCCTTTGCCCCTTCCCGGCGCGCAGCCGCGCTGCCGACCGAGGCGGCATAGGCCATCATCTCCTGCATCTCGGCCCCGGCGCAGTGGCGCGCCTCCATCGCGAGGAAGCCAGCGTTCGGCAGTGCGAGGCTCATCTGGTACGCGTTGTGCGCCGCGACGCAGGCAGGGCCGAGCTTCTGCAGCAGGATAGTTTCCAGGTCCGACAGATGCACCATGCTGCCGGTCAGGTAGACGATCGGCTCGCCCGCGCCGACCCAGTCGCCTTCCTGGTAGATCAGGTCGACCTCGACCGGGCTCTTGCGCAGCTCCGAGACGGTCTCCAGCCACTCCAGCATCAGCCGCGGCGCGCAGATTACCGGGCGGCGGAGGAAGATCGCATAGGACACGCGCCTGTCGCCGAAGCGGGCGACGATGCGCTTGGTGCGGTTGAAATAGCTGTCGGTGCGGGCCGCGATGTCTGCGGTCAACGGGTCCATGGCCGGAGTCCGTGGCGGTGGATGGGGTGACGGCACCGGGGATGCGCGGATGGCCGCCTCAGGGGCGGCCATGATGGCAGCAAGGTGCCCGCTGCGACCATCAGTCCACCCCTACTGCGCGGCAACCGGCTGGGGCGCAGCCTGACGGCGGTGCTTCAGCTCCTCGGCCACCAGGAACGCCAGCTCCAGGCTCTGCTCCGCGTTCAGCCGCGGGTCGCAGAACGTCTCGTAGCGCTCCTTCAGGTCCAGCTCCGATAACCCGTGTGCGCCGCCGGTGCACTCGGTGACGTCCTGGCCGGTCATCTCGACATGCACGCCGCCGGCCCAGGTGCCTTCAGCCGCGTGAACGTCGAAGAAGCCGCGCACCTCCTTCAGGATTGCATCGAAGCTGCGGGTCTTCAGCATGGTGCCCGTGGTAACCGTGTTGCCGTGCATTGGGTCGCACAGCCACACCACCTTGCGGCCCTCGCGTTCGACCGCGCGCACCAGCGGCGGCAGGCGCGCGGCCACCTTCTCGGCCCCCATGCGGCTGATCAGGGTGATCCGCCCGGCCTCATTCTGCGGGTTCAGCACATCCAGGATGCGCAGCAGATCGTCCGGCTCCTGCGTCGGGCCGACCTTCATGCCCAGTGGGTTCTGCAGGCCGCGCAGGAACTCGATGTGTGCGCCCTCCGGTTGGCGGGTGCGGTCGCCGATCCACAGGAAATGCGCCGAACAGCCGTACCAGTCGCCGGTGGTGGAATCGATCCGGGCCAGCGCCTGCTCATACGGCAACAGCAGCGCTTCGTGGCTGACGTAGAAATCGGTCTCCCGCAGGTCGCGCGTCGTCGTGCTGGTCATGCCGCACGCGGCCATGAACGCCAGCGTCTCATCGATGCGCGACGCCAGGTCCTGGTAGCGTTCCGCCAGCGGCGAGCGCTCGACGAAGCCCAGATTCCAGCGATGCACCTCATGCAGATCGGCATACCCGCCCGAGGAGAAGGCGCGCAGCAGGTTCAGTGTGCTGGCCGACTGGAAATAGCCGAACTCCATCCGCGTGGGATCGGGCGTGCGCGCCTCAACCGTGAACTCCGGCCCGTTGACGATGTCGCCGCGGTAGCTGGGCAGCGTCACCCCGTTCTGCGTCTCGGTGTCCGAGGACCGCGGCTTGGCGAACTGCCCGGCCATGCGGCCGATCTTCACCACCGGCAAGGATGCGCCGAAGGTCAGCACCACCGCCATCTGCAGCAACACGCGGAACGTGTCGCGGATGATGTTCGCGGTGAAGTCCGAGAAGCTTTCCGCGCAGTCACCGCCCTGCAGCACGAACGCTCGGCCCTCGGCCGCCTGGGCAAGCTGCGCCTTCAGCCGGCGCGCCTCCCCGGCAAACACCAGCGGCGGGTATCGGCGGAGACGCTGTTCCATCGCCTCCAGCGCGGCGGGGTCCGGATAGGCAGGCACCTGCCGGATCGGGCAGTCGCGCCAGGAATCAGGGTGCCAGGGACGGGTTGCGGCTGGACTGGTGGGGGTCGTAGATGTCATCGAACAGTCTCCTGCCTGCGTTATGTCGCGAAATCGCGGCGCTGGCTACTGTCTGATCAGGCGCCGTCTTCCGGCAACTGGTTATCTGCTGCCGAGCTCTGGCGCCCGCGTCTGGCGTTTGTCTCGGTCGTGCACGAGGCCCGTGAGGTAGGCGCAAAACATATCGGCCATGGCGCCGGCGTAGGCTTCGATCTCCGCGCCGGTCCGGCCAAGCCTTGGCGTCCCCGCCGGTTCATCCGTAGTATCCGCCGATGATCCCGCGCATCGAGTTCACCCCGGACGCCCCGGCCCCGTTGGACGGCATCCGCGTCATCGACCTATCCCGCCTGGTGGCCGGCAACATGGTCAGCCTGCAGCTCGCCGATCAGGGCGCCGAGGTGATCAAGATCGAGGACCCCAAGGTCGGCGACCCGCTGCGCGCATGGCGTGTCAAGGGCCTGTCGCTGCACTGGAAGGTCTATGCGCGGAACAAGAAGAGCGTGGCGATCGACCTCCGCGCCCAGGCCGGCCGCGACGCGCTGCTCGACCTGCTGGCCTCCGCCCAGGTGATGATCGAGAACTACCGCCCCGGCACCCTCGAAGCCATGGGCCTCGCGCCCGAGGTGCTGCACAGGCGCAACCCAGGCCTGATCATCGTCCGCATCACGGGGTTCGGCCAGGACGGCCCGTACCGCGACCGCCCCGGCTTCGGCACGCTGGTCGAGGCGATGTCGGGCTTCGCCGCCAAGAACGGCTTCGACGACCGCCCACCCGTACTGCCGCCGCTCGCCATGGCCGACATGGTCGCCGGCCTCTACGGCGCCTACGCGGTGATGGTCGCGCTGCGCGTGGCCGAGCGTGGCGGGCCCAAGGGTGCCAGGGGCCAGGTCATCGACCTACCGCTGCTCGAGCCCATGATCTCCGTCCTCGGCCCCGATGCCGCCACCTACCGCGTCTCCGGCCAGAAGCCGCGGCGCACCGGCAGCCGCTCCCTCACCACCTCGCCGCGCAACGTCTACGCCACCAGCGACGACCGCTACGTCGCCATCTCCGCCTCCATCCAGGCGATGGCGGAGCGCCTGTTCCGCGCCATCGGCCGTCCCGACGTCATCGAGGACCCGCGCTTCCGCACCAACACCGACCGTGTGCGCAATATCGACCTCTGCGACGGCATCGTCGCCGACTGGATCCGCGAGCGCACCCTGGCCGAGACCATGGCCGTCTTCGAGGCCGCCGAGGTCACTGCCTCCCCTGTCTACGAGATCGACCAGCTGATCGACGATCCCCATATCCAGGCCCGCGGCGTCCTCGTCGAGGCCCCCGATGAGGAAGCCGGCTCAGTGCTGATGCACAACGTCATCCCGCGCCTCTCCGAAACCCCAGGCCGCCTCCGCACCCCCGCCCCGCGCCTGGGCGAGCACACGCGCTCCGTGCTGCGATCAATTGGCTACTCCGAGGGCCAACTGGCGGACCTCGCGACCGCCAACGTGATACGGGAGGGATAACACATGCGCGACGATCTGCCGGTCTGGCGGTCCCTGATGTTCGTGCCCGTCACCGTGGAGAAATTCGTCAACACCGCAGCCGACCGCGGTGCCGACGCGATCATCCTTGATCTCGAGGACGCCGTCGCCCCCTCGCAGAAGGAGCACGCCCGCACCCTGATCGCAGGCGCCATTCCACAGGTTTCCCGCAACGGCGCCGATGTCGTGGTGCGCGTCAACCGTCCCTGGCGCCTGCTGGTGCGCGACCTTGAAGCCGCCGTCATTCCAGGCATCACCGCCCTCGCCCTGACCAAGGTGGACAGCCCCGAGCACGTCTGCGCCGTCGCCGAGGTCGTCGCCGAACTGGAAGCCGAACGCGGCCTGCCCGCGGGCTCGATCCGCTTCCTCGTCCTGGTCGAGAATGCGGCCGGCTTCTTCCGCATCGACGCCATCGCCAGGGCACACCCCAGGATCGTCGGGCTCAGCCTCGGGTCTGAGGATTTCGCCGCAGACGTTGGCATGCAGGCCGAACCCGAGGGCCTGTTCTACCCCAAGCAGCAGACCATTTTCGCCGCCCGCGCCGCCGGCATCCTGCCCATGGGGTTTATCGGCTCCATTGCCGACTTCCGGGACCAGGACGCCTTCCGCGCCATCGTCCGCCGCTCCCGCCGGCTCGGCTTCATGTGCGCGAGTGCGGTGCATCCGGTGCAGGTGCAGGTGCTGAATGAGGAATTCTCCCCCGACCCTGCCGAGGTGGAACGCGCCGAACGCATGATCGCCGCGTACGACACCGCCTACGCCGCCGGGGTCGGCGCGGTGCAGTTTGAAGGCGCGATGATCGACGTCCCGGTGGTAGAACGTGCCCGCACCGTTGTGCGACGCGCGGCCGCGCTGAAGGCACGGGGGCTGTGACTCTGTGCCCGAGCGGGATCGCACCTCGGATTGGCCTTTCGCATTGATCTGATGGGCGGAATTTGCCTCAGGGTCGGTCCCGCTCGACGCCGAGTGGAACCCATCACCCTGCTGCTTTTTACAGGCTACTCAACACGTTGGTACCGTTCAGGCCAGAACCCCCATCTCAGTGCCGCTTCACATTGCTGGCATTCCGGCGCTCGGCACCACGGGCAGGCAGCATTCAGCAGTTGTTCCAGCGATGTCCCCGTCACGACCAACGTTCCGTCCAGCGGCATCGCGCCTTCCTGATGGGGGCGCAGGGTAGAGCATCAGACGAGCCGACGCGAGCAAGGTACGGGCAAACGAGGCCGCAAGCGGGCGCAGACGCCGCCGCCTAATGTGGACTTATAGGAAGTCGAGCGACGAAGGGTGGCCAGTACCAGGCGTCAGCGGAGCGCTCCCTCAACTCCCCTAACGGTGGCGTAGATGTGCCAGCGCATCAAGGACGGCGAGACGCAGCGGAGCACCGCCCGCAGCTACACGTCAGTCAGGCGACAATTGCAAGGATTCGGCCATGACTACTATTGTTGGAATAGCACTTTCGGTTTTGGCGCTTGCTGTGTCGGCGGTTACATCTTGGATGACCCTGCTCCGGCGGGGGCGAATTTTTATGACGCAGCCAACGGCAATCTATTTCGGCCCGGATGGCAGCCGCTTTGGTTTGGAACCACGGCATCAAAAGGTGTTCTTTCGCACCCTACTCTACTCCACTGGAAGGCGAGGGCGTATCGTAGAGAACATGTTTATCACGTTGCGGCGTGGCGAAATGCGGCAGAATTTCAATATATGGGTTTACGGAGATGACGAATTGCGCTGTGGAAGCGGGCTCTTTGTCCCAGAGGGCGGCATTGCAACTAATCACCATTTCCTACCCCCTCCAGATTTGGAGTCCTTTATATTTTCTTCTGGTCATTATGTCTTGGAGGTGTTTGCCACGATTGCTGGTTCAGCCCGAGCGCAATCGCTTTTTGTAGTTCATCTTGATATAACCCAAGAAGCCGCGACTGCCATCAGACAAGATAATTCCGGCCTCTACTTCGACTGGGGGCCAGACGCGAGGCGTTATAATCACAACGTGAAATCCCCACCTCCTTCAGGCCGAGAAGCCTTCGCGTTGCTCAATGATGTGGTCAAAGGCAAAACCGATTTTCCATAGAGCAATTTATAGCACCATGAGCGCGACCACCCGCTCGCCGCGACCCGGCGAAGAACCTGCACCGCTACTACCGGCTGGACGTGCAGTTTGACCTGTTCGGGTCATGCTGCCTCGCATGCGAGTGGGGCCGCATCGGACAGAGCGGCAGCGGCGGAAGGAGCAGCGCAAGGGGGATGCCTCCAAATCGTGAACGAATAGGCTTGAATATGTGTCCACAAATGTGTATTATATGGCGGCATGGCCGTTGAATGGGACGAGGAAAAGCGCCGGGCCAATCTCAGAGACCACGGCGTGGACTTTCGAGATGCTGCGCTGATTTTCGAGAACCCGGTCATCGAGGCAGAGGATACCCGCGCCGAATATGGGGAAGTCCGCTACCGGGCCTTGGGCCATGCGGACGGCGATTATTTCATGGTCGCCTACACGTGGCGGGGCCGCAGCCGTAGGATTATCAGCGCATGGAAGGTGGATGACGATGGACGAAGACGATACCAGGCGATACTCGCTCGAAAGCCTTAGGGCGCAGCGCGACCAGGGCAAGACCGAAACTCGCGCCGACGCACCGGCACAGGCCGTTGGCCCGGATTTCTGGAACACCGCCAAGGTCGTTATGCCCTCGCCGGGCAAAACCTCCGTGCATTTGCGGCTCGATACCGACGTGCTGGACTGGTTCAAGTCCCTAGGGCGCGGTCATCTCACGCGCATGAATGCCGTGCTGAAATCCTATGTCGAGGCGCAGAAACGGCAAGGCCGGTAGGCTCGCCGCCATACACCATCCCCGTCGCTCCTGCCCACCCGTCACCCATGGCCGCAGACCCGGGGTGACGTTGCTTGTGAATTGGCACCCAAGCGGGACCCCACCTCACAGTGGCCTTAGTATGACTGGACCCCCACGTTTCGAACACGCCCGCCGAGCGCCCGCACGCTCACCCTCCGCCAGCCACCTCGATCACCGCATCCACCGCAAACGCCCCCTCCCCCTCCGGCATCGCGAACACCGGGTTCAGATCGACCGACAGCAACCGCTCCCCTGCTCCCGCGGCAAACGCCGACAGCCGCGACAGCATCTGCGCCAGGGCCTTCACATCCGCGGGCTTCCGCCCGCGTGCGCCCAGCAGCAGCGGCGCCCCCTTGATCGAGCGGATCATCGCCTCGGCCGTTTCCGGCCCGAACGGGCAACGGCGGAACACCACGTCCTTCAGCACCTCCACGAAGATGCCGCCGAGCCCGAACATCGCCATCGGACCGAACACCGGGTCACGGTGGATGCCCAGGATGCACTCCACCCCGCCCTTGAGCTGCTTCGCCACCAGCACGCCCTCGATCCGCGCCCCAGGCGATGCTGCCCGGGCACGTTGCAGCAGCAGATCGAAGCCGCTGCGCACCGCCGCGGCATCGGCAATATCGAGCAGCACGCCGCCGATTTCCGACTTGTGCAGGATGTCCGGCGACAGGATCTTCATCACCACCGGGAAGCCGAACCGTTCGGCCGCCGCCACTGCTTCCTCGGCCGTGGCACACGCCGCTTCCGGCGCCGAGGCGATGCCGACCTGCGCCAGCAGCCGCTTCGCCTCGGCCTCCGACGGCGTCACGGACGGCAACGCGACGTTGGGCACGCCTGGCGCCGCATCCCCCGGGCCGGCGGCGAACGCGGCGCCGAACTTGCCCATCGCGTCGATCGCCACCACGGCGCGGGTCGGGTCCTCATGCACCACCCAGCCGTCAGCCTCCAGCTCATCGCGGCCGTCCGGCGGCACAATGACCGAGAGCACGTAAAGCCGGTCACGATATTCCGCCTTCACAAGGTCCAACTGCTCCCGGATCGCCGGCCAGCGGCGCGACGACGCCGTCATGCTGAAGAACCCAAGCACCGAGCTGTAGCCGCCATCCCGCACCATGGACTCGGTGAACGTCTTCACCAGGGTGATTTCATTGGAAACCTGTGCGGTGGCATCCACCGGGTTGCGCGGCGCACAGAACGGCACCAGCTCGCGCAATCTCTCCTGCGCGTCCGCCGGCATCTCCGGCATCGCCAGCCCCAGGCCCTCGGCCACATCGCTGAT